>JBARAE010000547.1:0-24800 GCA_049791715.1 Micromonospora sp. | reverse complement strand
CCGGCCGACTGGTCGGCGGTGGCGAGCCGGCGGGCGAGCAGCACGCCGGCCGGGCCCGCCACGCCGAGGGCCAGCAACCCGACGGTACGACCGGCGGCCGTGCGGATCTCCGCCTCGAACCGGTGGGTCCCGTCCTCGGCGCGCACGGTGAGCCGGGCCGCGCGCACGGGCGCGGGAAAAGCGGCATCGGTGAGCAGCTCGACCGGTCCCGCGGCGGCGGCTGTGAGCAGCCCCCCGGCATCCACCAGCGTGACCCGCGCGCCGAACAGCTCGAAGCTGTCCGAGCCCGGTCGGAGGTCGTACCCCGTCATGTGACCACGTCCCTCGGTAGGGCGGCTGACCTCCCCGAAGTCTGCCAGCCACCTCCGACACCTGCCACCGCGCGACGGCCCGGGGCCCGGGTCCCGTCCCCCGGTGGGGGGCGGGACCGGGTGCCGTCGGGATCAGAAGGTCAGCCGGACCACCTGGGGCTCGTGGTCGGAGACCTGGGTCGGGAACTCGCTGTTGACGTGCACGACGTCGTAGACGTACGGCTGGGCGGCCAGCCATGACGACAGCAGGATGTGGTCGAGCACCTGCGAGTTGCCCTCGTACACGTAGGTGTAGCGCTCGGCCACCGGCAGCGTACGCGGCAGGTCGACCAGCTCACCGGAGCCGACCAGCAGGTCGGCGGTCCGGCTGAAGTCGTAGTCGTTGATGTCGCCGAGGACGACGACGGCCGCGTTCGCGTCGACGGCCCGGATCGTGTCGACGAACGAGTTGACGATGGTGGCCTGCTGGTGGCGCTGGGTCTCGGACGGCGCCGACGGCGGCTGGTAGCGGCCCATCAGCGGGTCGTCGCCGCCCTTGGAGTTGAAGTGGTTGGCGATGACGAAGAGCGGCCGGTTGTTCCAGCGGAACTCACCGGCGAGGGGCTTACGGCTGGCGTTGAACGCCGAGTCGGCCGGCTGCACCCGCCCCGGCGAGTACGACAACTGCGGCACCCCGCCGGCGTTGGTCACCGTGGTCGCGGCGGTCGCCGTGCCTCCCGGCCGGTCGGTGAAGGAGAGCCCACGGTCGGTGCGGTACAGGAAGACCTGCCGGATGTTGCCGCCCGGCTCACCGCCGTCGGCGTCGTTGGTCGGGTTGATCTGCCGGTAGGCGTAGGACGGTCCGCCCTTGGCGCTGATGGCCGAGATCAGCTTGCTCATCGTCTGGTCGCAGGCGACCACCCCGTTGTCGGTCGCCCCGTTGTTGTCCTGGACCTCCTCCAGCGCCACCAGGTCGGGCGAGCGGAGGTTGCTGACGATCTGGCCTGCGAGCGCGTCGAACGTGCTCTGCGCATCGGTCGGGTCGAGGTTCTCCACGTTGAACGTGGCCACGGCGAGCTGGCCGGTGCCGGCCGCCGTGGTGGTCTCGGCGGTCAACCCACCGGAGACGCGGGCCGGGAACGACGAGGGCAGCAGGAAGTAGTCGCCGAAGTCGTAGCTGAGCACGCCGGTCAGCGCCGCGCCGAAGGTGTCGCCGACGGTCACGGTCGGGGCGGTGGCGAGGGTGTCGCCGACCATCACCCGCTCCGGGTTGAAGTCGCCGGCCTGGGTGACGATGCCGCCGCGGGTGCTGCGCACGCCGGAGCCGCCCGGCACGACCGGGAACTCACCGTAGGAGTTGGTCGGGCCGACGACGGCCGCCGAGGCGATCTGCACCCGCATGCCTTCCAGCGACTCCCAGAAGTCCAGGCCGTCGGTGGCCGAGTCGAAGGTGCCGGAGGTCTCCACGTTGCCGGTGGCGTCGTCCTCGATGACGGCGCCCGGCGGCACCCGGCCGCCGCTGCCGACGACGGTGGCCGCGGGGAGCGGCCTGCCGGTGCCCAGGGTGCTTTTGCTGGAGTACGCCATGGTGGTGACGGTCAGGTTGGTCGCCGCGCCGCCGGGCCGGATCTCGCTGACGCTGCCGGTCACCGACACGTCGTTTCCGACGCTGACGGTGGGTGAGCCGGAGGTGGAGACGTAGAGCCCTTCCGAGGTGGCGTCGGAGCCGTCCGGGCAGGGGTCCTGCAGCCAGAAGCCGGCGGTGGACTTCGCGGTGACGATGCCGCGCGTGGTGCGGGTGCCGGTCAGGGCCGCCAGGTGGCCGGCGCCCTGGATGTCGTGGATCCGGGTGCCGGTCGGGCACGAGCCGGTGCCGGAGGTGTTCGACGGGGTGGGCGAACCGGCGGTGAAGTCGGCGGCGTTGTTGTCGCTGTCGACGGCCGGGTTGGTCCGAGCCACCGAGGCGGTGTTGGAGCCGCCCGGGGCGCGGGTGCCCTCGGCGTCATTGGCCGAGCCGTAGCCGACGAAGTCCCGGTTGCCGGAGACGAACGCGCAGCTCGTGGAGCAGGTCAGTGCGGTGGTGGTGGTTCGCAGCGCGACCTTGCCGGAGGTGGCGGAGAGGTTGGTGGTGCCGGTCGCGTCCGCGGTGGGCAGCGCCGCGCCGGTGCTGCCGCCGGAGGCGAGCTTGACCAGGTACGAGCCGCCCGGGGCGATGGAGCCGGAAAGGCTGGTCACCGACCAGGTGCTGCCGGACGCGGAGGCGTACTGAACGCTCCAGCCGGTGAGGCTGACGCTGGCCGACGAGCGGTTGTAGAGCTCGACGAAGTCGTTCCGGTACGTGGCGCCGGCGTTACCGCCACCACCGTAGATCTCGCTGATGACGACGTCGGGGGACGCCGCCGCGGCGGGCGCGGCGCACAGTGCCGCCGCGAGGACGCCGACCGCGAGTCCGGCCAGCACATTTCGACGCATGGTGCCTCCAGGCAGGACGCTCGGGCGTGGGGGTGTACGCCCGAACGAGGCGGGTCGATCCAGAAGATCCAGACCGCATAGGGATGCGTCTATCATTGCCGACTCGGTCGATCTTGCAAAAGCCCGCCTGGGCAACGCGATGTGAACAGCAGCTGACGGGTCGCCGCACCACAGTCTCTGCGATGATCGTCGAAGGCGATCCGTGCCCGCGAGTGAGGAACACACCGATGCGACGGGTGATCCCGCTGCCGGCGATGTCGCCGGAGGCTCTACCCTCGGAGAGGCGCTGATCGACCACCAGGATCCGGTGGACAAGGGGCCTCCCCCGATCGCCAGCCGTTGCTATCGCAGGTCGTTCTGCTTTGTCGTAGGGTGATGGCACAGTGTCCGATGTGCTGCTTCGGTACAACTACCGCGTCTATCCGACGCGCGGTCAGCAGCGGTCGCTGGCGCGGGCGTTCGGATGCGCTCGGGTGGTGTTCAACGACGGGCTGCGCATGCGCCAGCAGGCCTGGGAGAACGGCGAGCCGTACCTGTCCGACGGCAAACTGTCGAAGCGGGTCATCACTGAGGCCAAGCAGACGCCGGAGCGGGAGTGGCTGCGTGAGGTTTCCGCCGTGGTCCTCCAACAAGCCTTGGCCGACCTGAATGCCGCATACCGCAACTTCTTAAAGTCGCTGACCGGTAAGCGCAAGGGCCGACGGGTGGCGCCGCCACGGTTTCGCTCGCGGAAGGACAATCGGCAGGCCATCCGCTTCACCAGGAACGCCCGGTTCGTGGTGCTGCCCGGCGGACGGCTGCGGCTGCGGCTGCCGAAAATCGGCGACGTGCAGGTTCGCTGGTCACGTCCCCTGCCGGCCGAACCGTCGTCCGTAACGATCATCCAGGACGCGGCCGGTCGATACTTCGCCTCGTTCGTGGTGCAGGCTCTGGACGTGCCGTTGCCTGCCACCGAGGCCGAGATCGGTATCGACCTGGGGCTGAACCACTTCGCCGTGCTGTCCGACGGCACGAAGGTGACCGCCCCGAGGTTTTTCAGGCGGGCGGCGCGGAAGCTGCGCCGGCTGCAAAAGGGCCTGTGCCGCAAGGTCAGAGGGTCGCAGAATCGCAAGAAGGCTCTGGTCAAGCTTGCCAACGCCCACGCACGAGTAGCCAACACTCGCCACGACTGGCACCACAAGCTCTCGACACGGATCATCGGCGACAACCAAGCGATGTACGTGGAGGACTTGTGCGTGATCGGTCTGGCCCGCACCCGGCTGGCAAAATCGGTGCGGGACGCTGGCTGGGCCAGCTTCATCGCCATGCTGGAGTACAAGGCCACACGTTACGGACGGATTTTCGACCGTGTCGACCGGTTCGCGCCCACATCGCAGACATGCTCCGCGTGCGGTCGGCTCGACGGGTCCAAACCGCTGTCCGTCCGGTCATGGTCCTGTCCCTGCGGAGCGGTCCACGACCGTGACGTAAATGCGGCTGTCAACATCCTCGCCCAGGGGCGCTGGGAGAGGCTAAACGCCTGTGGAGCGCAGGTAAGACCGGCGCGCGTGCCGGCACCGCGCAGAGAAGCAGGAATCCACCCAGGCGCTGCTCGTTCCACGCGCAACGCGGAGGGAGTCTCCGTACCCTAGGGCGGAGAGAACGTCAATACCTGAAGAACCTGGCCAGGTCCGGCGTCAGCCGGCGTTGGCGCCGTCGTCCTCACCGGCGATTACGCGGCGGGCCCGCCGCCACAGTTCCTCGAACTCCGCTGCGGAGATCTCGTCCAGCGGCGGGTCGAGCTCAGCGGAGACCGGGGGGAAGGGCGCCTCCGGCACGACGCCGTGCCTTCCCTCGTAGAGGCTCACCGCGAGAAGGTCGCCCGCGTCCCGGGCCGCGATCACCTCGGCGAGCGCGGCCGCCGCGGGCGGTGCGTCGTCGCGGCGGCGTACCTCCACATGCCGCAACGACCACCGGTCGGCGTCGAGTTCGTCATACGCCCAGATGTCCTCGTCGGCCCAGTACCAGCGGACGTAGCTCAGCACCATCGCAGTCTGGCACCGAGCCGACCAACACGGCTCAGGCCGGGCTGGAGGAAACCAGCGCCGACGCCGCCGGCCCGGTCTGCGCGGTGCGGCGGTTGGGCAGGGAGAGGCGGATGACCTTCCACCAGGCGGAGGCGACCTGCTTGGGCAGCGGCCCGGTGGTGTACTTCAGCCCGTACCGGTCGAAGAGCGCCCGCACCTGCGGGGCGATCTCCTGGTAGCGGTTGCTCGGCAGGTCGGGGAAGAGGTGGTGCTCGATCTGGTACGACAGGTTGCCGGTCATGATGTGCATCAGCGTGCTGCCGCTGATGTTGGCCGATCCGAGCATCTGCCGCAGGTACCACTCGCCCTTGGTCTCGCCCTCGATGGACTTCTTCTCGAAGGTCTCCACGCCGTTCGGGAAGTGCCCGCACATGATCACGGAGTGGCTCCACACGTTCCGGATCAGGTTCGCGGTGAAGGTGGCGGCCAGGGTGCTGAGGAAGGACGGGCCGGAGAGCAGCGGGTGGACGACGTAGTCCTTGAGGACCTGGCGGCGGATCTTGCGGCCGACCGCCCGGGCCCGGGCCCGGAACTCCGGGGCCTTGTGCCGGCCGTCGCGCAGGTTGCGGCCCAGCTCCAGGTCGTACGCGGCGATGCCGTACTGGAAGAAGCAGGCGTTGATGAAGTTCCACAGGGGCTGGCCCAGGTAGACCGGGTGCCACGGCTGGTCCTCGTCGACGCGCATGATGCCGTACCCGAGGTCGTTGTCCTTGCCCAGCACGTTGGTGTACCGGTGGTGCAGCTGGTTGTGCGAGTGCTGCCACTGGTCGGGCGGGGACACGTGGTCCCAGTCCCAGGTGGTGGAGTGGATCTTCGGGTCGCGCATCCAGTCCCACTGCCCGTGCAGGACGTTGTGACCGATCTCCATGTTGTCCAGGATCTTCGCCACTGCGAGGCCGGCGGTGCCCACGATCCAGGCCGGCGGGAAGAGCGAGAAGAGCAGCACCGCGCGGCTGCTCAGCTCCAGCGTCCGATGGGTCTTGATCACCTTGCGGATGTAGCGGGCGTCCCGCTCCCCCCGGTCGGCGATCACCCGGTCCCGGATCGCGTCCAGCTCCTTACCGATGATCTCGATGTCCTCGGCGCTGAGGTGGGCGATCGGGTTGACGGCCTTCTTCTGGATCACGGTCACGTGCGGGCCTCCCGTCAGAGTTCGATGTCGCAGGTACCGGCGGCCGCCGACACGCAGGTCTGGATGAGCACGCCGTCGCCGGGGACGGCGGTGGTGATGTCGCCGTTGCGCAGGTCGCGCACCGCGCCCTGCCGGAGCGGAAGGACACACCCGAAGCAGATCCCCATCCGGCAGCCGGACGGCATCAGGACGCCGGCGTTCTCGCCGGCGTCGAGAATCGGGGTGGCGCCGTCGGCCTCGACGGTCACGTCGGCCCCGGTGAAGGTCACGGTGCCGCCCTCCCCCGGCGAGATCACGGTGGGCCGGAACCGCTCGGTGTGCAGCCGGTCGGCGAGCCCGTTGGACTGCCAGTACCCCTCGACCGCGTCCAGCATGCCGATCGGCCCGCAGGCCCAGGTCTCCCGGTCGAGGTGGTCGGGCACCAGGCCGTCGAGTTCGTGCACGCCGAGCAGCCCGTCGGTGTCGGTGTGCCGCTCGATCAGCCGCAGCGCGCCCGTCGCGGCGAGCGCCCGCAGCTCCTCGCCGAAGATGACGTCGTCGCGGGCGGGCGCGGAGTGCACCAGCACCACGTCGGCCCGGGTGTGCAGGCCGGCGCGCAGCATCGCCATGACCGGGGTGATGCCGCTGCCCGCGGTGAGGAAGAGGACCCGCTCGGGGGCGACGTCGGGCAGGACGAAGTCGCCCTGGGCCTGGTCGAGCTGCACGATCGTGCCGGGCCGGGCCCGGCGGACGAGATGGTTGCTGACCGTGCCGTCCGGAATCGCCTTCACGGTCACCGTGATGCGGCCGTCCGCGCTGCCGGGCACGGAGGTGACGGAGTAGGCGCGCCACTGGCGGACCCCGTCGACGTCGATGCCGAGCCGCACGTACTGTCCGGGGGTGTGCCCGCGCCAGCCACGCCCGGGCTGGATGACCACCGTGGCGGCGTCCCGGGTCTCGGGTCGTACGGCGACGATCCGGCCGCGCAGCTCGGCGCCGGCGCGCAGCGGCGCGACGAGGTCGAGGTAGTCCCCCGGCAGCACCGGGGTGGTGACCGTCTCAGCCAGCCGCAGGAGTCTGTCCCAGAAGGTGGCCTTCTGGCGACGCGGGACAGTTGTGGTCATATAACCAGGGTGGTCGCGCCATCGCATAACATCTTGACCGGCAAAGGTGAATCAACCGTAGGTTTTTGTTCGGGGAGAACAACATGTCGGACCAGTCCGGGACGACCCGCCGCGCCGCCCACCTGGAACTGGACGAGCGGGTCGCCGCCCGGCTACGCGACCGCCTTCCCGTCGTCGCCGAGCGTACGGTCAGCGCGATCACCGCCGAGGTACCGGCCTACTCCGGCACCCTCACCGGCACGATGCGGGACAAGATCGAGAACGCGGTCCGCCTCGCGCTGGGCACGTTCCTCCAACTCATCGAGAAGGCGCAGTCCTCCGACCCGAGCACCCCGCTCACCCCCGCGCTCGAGGCCGCGTACGCCCTCGGCAGCGGCGAGGCGCGCTCCGGCCGCAGCATGGACGCGCTGCTCGCCGCGTACCGGGTGGGGGCCCGGGTGGCCTGGCGGGAGGTCTCCACCACCACCGTCCGCAGCGGGCTGGCCGCCGAGACGGTGGCCGAATTCGCCGAGCTGATGTTCGCGTACATCGACGAGCTCTCCGCCGCCAGCGTCGCCGGGCACGCCGACGAACTGGCCAGCGCCGGCCGCGTCCGCCGCCGCTACCTGGAACGGCTCATCCAGCAACTGCTCGCCGGCGAACCCGAGGAGATCCTGCGGCGCAGCGCGGAGCGGGCCGACTGGCCACCGCCGCAGACCCTCACCGTCGTACTGCTGCCGCGCAGCAACGTGCGGTCGGTGCTGGCGCCGCTCAGCCCGCACACCCTGGAGAGCGGGGAGGACCTGCCCGGGGTGGAGCTGGCCGAGGAGATGGCGGTGCTGCTGGTACCGGACATGCACGGAAGCCGCCGCAAGCAACTCATCCGGATGCTGCACGGGCACCGGGCGGTCCTCGGGCCGGCCCGCCCGTGGGGCCGGGTGGGCACGTCGTACGAGCGGGCCACCCGGGCGCTGGCGCTCGGGCTCGGCCGGCCGCAGGCGGAGGCACCGCTCGACACCGAGCAGCACCTGGCCGAGCTGGTGCTCAGCATGGACCCGGAAGGGCTGGCCGACCTGCGCACCCAGGCGCTGCAACCGCTGTCGTCGCTGCCGCCCGCCACCGCGCACCGGCTCGCCGAGACGCTGCGCTCCTGGCTACTGCACCAGGGCCGCCGCGACGACGTCGCCGCCGACCTCTTCGTGCACCCTCAGACGGTCCGGTACCGGATGGGCAAGCTGCGCGAGCTGTACGGCGACCGCCTCCACGACCCGGCCACCGTCCTCGACCTGACCCTCGCCCTGGCGATGCCCCCGGCCGCCCCCGAACCGGACTGAGGCAGCAGGTCCCGAGGCGCCGGGTCGTCCGGCCCTGTCCGCCGGCGGTGGCCTGCCGCAGGGTCGAAGGGGACGAGCAGCGAGGAGGCCCGACCATGACCCGGCCATCGACCTGGACGGAACAGACCCCCGCCGTACGGGTGCTGGAGGCGGCGGCCCGCCAGTCCCTGTACGCCCCGTCGGTGTTCAACACGCAGCCGTGGCGCTGGCGGGTCACCGGGGACGCCCTCGAACTGCGCGCCGACCCCACCCGTCAGCTCGACACCACCGACCCGGACGCCCGCCTGCTCACCCTGAGCTGCGGCGCCGTGCTGCACCACGCGCGGGTGTCCCTGGCCGCCGTCGGCTGGGCCGTCGATCTCGACCGCTTCCCCGACCCCGCGGACCCGCACCTGCTGGCCCGGCTGGTCACCACCGGCCCGGCGGACCTCGACGTGACGGCCGGTCGACTGGTGGACGCCATCCCCCGCCGGCGCACCGACCGGCGCGCGTACGGCGACCGTCCCGTGCCGGGGGCGGTGCTGTCCCGGCTGCGCGCCGCGGTCGAGGCCGAGGGCGCCCACCTGCACGTCGTGCGGCCCGATCAGATGCCGATGCTGGCCGTCTCCACCGCTCGCGCGGCTGACGCAGAACTCGCCGACCCGGCGTACCGGGAAGAGCTTCGCCGGTGGACCCACCGCCCGGCGGACAGCGGCGACGGCGTGCCCACCGCGACCACGGTCCGCCCCGCCCCCCGTCGCGTGCCGGTCCGCGACCACGCCCCCGGCGAGGCCGCCGGGCTCAGCGCCGGCGGGGACTTCGACCGCGGCGCGGCGTACGTGATCCTCTTCGGTGACCGGGACGACCCGGCGGCCTGGCTGCGCGGCGGTGAGGCGCTGTCCGCGCTGCTGCTCACCGCGACCGCCGAGGGGCTGTCCACCGCGCCCATCAGCGACGCGATCGAACTGGCCTGGCCGCGGCGGATGATGCGCGAACTGCTCTCCGGCGTGGGCGAGCCCTACCTGGTGGTCCGGGTGGGCTGGGGCCCGGCGGGCGACGACCTGCCGCCGGCACCCCGCCGCGCCCCGGCCGACGTGATCGAGGTCGACGCCTGAGAAACGCCGGTGGGCAGCGTGGCGGGTAGCACGCTGCGCTGGGGCCGCATGAGGGTGTGGTGGTCCCGCTCGAAGCGCTGGGGCCGGGCAAGCGCCTGCCCCGCGACGCGCAGCGCCGAAGACGCCCGCATTCACGGTGTGTTACCGTCCGCGACCACGAACGCGGGAGCGGGAGGGCCATGACGACAGTCGACGACAGTACCGCTCGCCGGGCCCTGCGGCTGCTCGCCGACGCCGGGAACGCGTCGGCCGAGCGGTTGATCCGGTTACGCACCGAGGTCGCCGACGACGCCCGAGCACGGGAGAGCGTCGAGCTCGCGCTGGCGGTGAGTGAGCGACTGGCCGAGCGTGACCGGCGTGAACGCGAGTTGACCGCACTGTACGAGACGGCGGGGGACCTGTCCTCGCTGAGGGACGTCGAGGACGTGCTGCAGGCGATCGTCGCCCGCGCGCGGGGGCTGCTCGGCACCGAGGCGACCTATCTGATGCTCATCGACGAGCAGCGCGGTGACACCTACGTCCGGGTCACCGACGGCATCCACACCGAGGCGTTCAAGACGGCGCGGCTCGCGATGGGCGCTGGGCTGGGCGGACTGGTGGCGCAGACGCGCCAGCCGTACGCGACCCCGGACTACGCGCACGACAAGCGGTTCGTGCACACCGTCGACGAGGTCGTCGGCGGCGAGGGCCTGATCGCCGTGCTGGGCGTACCCCTCCTGCTGCGGGAGAAGGTGATCGGGGTGCTCTTCGCCGCCAACCGGCGGGAGCGGCCGTTCGCCGACGCCGAGGTCGCCTTGCTGATCTCCCTGGCCACCCACGCCGCGATCGCGATCGAGACCGCCTCGCTCTTCGCCGACGTACGCGCGCACAGCGACCTGATGGAGCGGGCGGCGAACGTGCACGAGCGGCTCACCACCGTGGCAGCGCAGGGCGGTCAGTTGCCCGAGGTCGCGGCCGTGGTCGCGGAGGTGCTGGGCGCGGACGTGTTCGTGGCCGACCCCGGCCTGCGGGTCCTCGCCTCGGCTGGCGCGGGTGCCCCCGCCTCGGGCGACCCTGTTACCGGTGACGTGGCGAAGACCTGCCAGTCGGCGATCGTCACGCGGGCGACCGCGGCGACGCCTGAGGGCTGCGCGGCGCCGGTCGTCGCCGGATCACAGGTGCTGGCCGTTCTGGTGGCCTGCCGGGGCGGCCTCGGCGTTGCCGATCAGCGCACGGTCGAGCGGGCGGCCCTGGTGGCGGCCATCCTGCTGCTGACCGAGCGGCAGCTGGCCGAGGCCGAGCACCGGGTGCGCGGTGATCTGCTGACCGAACTGCTGGCCGATGCGCAGCCGGACCCGGACGGGCTGCGGCGCCGGGCCCGGCTGCTCGGATGGGACATGGATCGGCCGCACGCGGTGATCGTGGCCTACCCCGAACGGAGCGAGGACCGCCGGATCGTCGCGAGCGCCCTCGGCAGCTGGGCAGCGCAGTGCGGAGGATTGTGCGGCGAGCACGGCCGGAACGTCGTCGCACTGCTGCCGGGCACGGACGCGGCGTTGGCTGCCCCGGCGGCGGTGGGTCGCCTCCGCAGAGCCGTCGCCGCGCCCGTGACCGTCGGTGCCGCCGGTCCCGGTGAGGGGCCGGCAGGGCTGCGCGACGCGCACCGCGATGCGCGGCACTGCGTCGACGTCCTGTGTGCGCTCGGCAAGGCCGGGACGGCGGCCAGTCCCGCCGATCTCGGGGCGTTCGGGCTGCTGTTCGGTCCGGCCGGTCGTGAACGGGTGGTCGCGTTCGTGCAACGCACCCTCGGTGCGGTGGTCGACTACGACGCGCAGCGCGGATCGGAGCTGTTGCGAACGGTGGAGGCCTACTTCGACGCCGACGGCAGTCACGTTCGCGCCGCCGCAGCGCTGTTCATCCACGTCAACACGCTCTACCAGCGCATCGAACGCATCAGCGCACTCCTCGGTGAGGGGTGGCGGACCGGGGCGAAGGCCCTGCAGATCCAGCTGGCCGTCAAGCTGCACCGGATCGTCAGCTTCACCGATCAGCATTCGGGCTAGTGGTCGGTTCCTCCGTCAAACTCATCCAGCGGTGTGGGGATCTTCCATCGCCCAGTGCAGGGGACGAGCCCTAGCTTTCGCACATGGAGTCCCGCTCATTCGACCCGCGCACGCCCGTCGACGACTTCCGGCCGCGGTGGTCGGGGTTCGCCGCGTTCTTCCGGGACCGCACCGACCACGACGCCCCGTACCTGACGGAGTCGCACCACGCGCGGGGTACCCGGCGCGCGTGGACGGTCGGCCAGTGGCGGTCCCGGGTCGAAGCGACGGCGGCCTGGCTGCGCGGGCAGGGCATCGGCCCGGGGGACGCCGTGGCGACCCTCGCCGGCAACACCGCCGAGGCCCTCGCGGTCGCGTACGGGTGCTGGCTGGTCGGGGCGTGCTGCGTGCCGCTGAACGCGCAGGAGGCCGCCGACCGGCAGGTGTTCGTGCTGCGGGACTCCGCGGCACGCCTGCTCGTCCACGCACCGGAGCACGCAGACCGGGCCGCCGCCCTTGCCGAGACGACCGGCCTGCCGCTGCACCACACCGCCGAGCTGCCGGCCGAGAGCGCCACTGCGGTGGAGGACCCGGCGGTCGGTCTGGATGTCGCGGCGTTACGGCTCTACACCAGCGGCACCACCGGGGAGCCGAAGGGCATCATCACCACGGTCGGCAATCTGCTGACCGACCTGGACGCGCTGGCCGGCACCTTCGGCTGGGACTCCGACACCCGGGTCTACACCGTGCTGCCGGTGCACCACGCCAACGCCCTGGTCATCTCCAGCCTGCTGCCATGGCACACCGGCGCCTCCACGGTCCTGACCGACCGGTTCCGCACCGAGCGCTTCTGGGCCGACGTCGCCGCCGAGCGGGCGACCACCGCGAGCCTGGTGCCGACCCTGCTGGAGTTCCTGCTCGCCGGCGACGGCAAGGCGCCGGAGTGTTTCGCCGAGGTGCTGTGCGGCGCGGGGCCGCTGCTGGTGGAGACCGCCCTCGACTTCGAGAAACGCTTCGCCGTTCCGATCCGGCACATCTACGGCCTGTCGGAGACCACCTGCGTCGCCTCCGCCATGCCGGCTCTTTCCGAGGAGGAGCGCCGTCGCTGGCACGCCGACTCCGGCTTCCCCAGCATTGGCAGCGCGCTGCCGCACGCGGGGATGACCGTGCTGCACCCGGTCACCGGAGAGGAGCTGCCCGCCGGGGTCCGCGGTGAGCTCGCCGTCCGGGGCGCGATCATCATGCGCGAGTACGCCGGTCGCCCCGAGGCCACCGCCGAGGCGTTCCGCGGCGGTTGGTTCCACACCGGCGACGAGGGCTTCTGGCGGCCCGGCCCGGACGGGCGGCCGGCCTTCTTCATCACCGGGCGGATGAAGGAACTGATCATCCGGGGTGGGCACAACATCTCCCCGTTCGAGATCGACGAGGTGCTGCGCACCCATCCGCGGGTGGCGTTCGCCCTGGCCGTGCCGTTCGAGCACCGGGTTTACGGCGACGAGATCGCCGCGTACGTCGTCGCCGACGGGCCACTGACCGAGCAGGAGGTCCTCGACCACTGCGCGGCCCGCCTCGACTTCGCCCACCGGCCCAAGGTCGTCATCTTCGGCGACGATGTGCCCTACACGGCGACCGGCAAAGCCAAGCGCCTCGAATTGAAGAACCGCCTCGCCGCTGAACTCGCCGCATACCGCGACGCGGGTTTCCGCCGTCCGAAGGTCGCCCACGAGGAGCAACCGTGAACCCCGAAGAACTCGACGTCCCCGTCGCCGGCGGGACCCTGCGGGTGTGCCGCTGGCCCGGCGAGACCGGACCGACCGTCCTGGCCGCGCACGGCATCACCGCCAACGCCCTGTCCTGGGCGCCGGTCGCCGACGCCCTGACCGGCCGCGCCACCCTGATCGCCGCGGACCTGCGCGGGCGCGCGAAGAGCAACGCCCTGCCCGGTCCCTACGGGCTCGCGCAGCACGCCGACGACCTCATCGCCGTTCTGGATCACCTGGGCCTCGATCGGGCGCCGATCGTCGGGCACTCGATGGGCGCGTTCGTCGCCGCCGTCGCCGCGCTGCGCCACCCGGACCGCGTCTCGTCGGTGCTGCTCGTCGACGGCGGCGTCACGCTGCAGGTGCCCGAGGGCGCGAACATCGACGAGATCCTGGAGGCCGTCATCGGCCCGGCCATGCGCCGCCTGCAGATGACGTTCGACAGCGAGCAGACGTACCTGGAGTTCTGGCGGGTGCATCCCGCGCTGTCCGCGGACTGGTCCCCCGCCGTGCGGGACTACGCGCTGCGCGACCTGGTCGGCGAACCGTCGGCGCTGCACTCCTCCTGCTCCCTCGAGGCGGTGCGCCAGGACGCCACCGACACGCTGCTGGACGAGCAGACGACGACGGCGGCTCATCGGATCCAGTGCCCGACGACACTGCTGTGGGGTGAACGCGGCATCCTCGACGAACCGCAGGGCCTGTACGACGAGGACCGCCTGGAGGCCGCCGGGCTCGGCCGCAGTCGCATCACGGTGGAGAAGGTGCCCGACGTCAACCACTACACGATCCTGCTGTCGGCCAAGGGCGCCGGCACCGTAGCGGACCACATCGGACGGCTGTCGTGAGGCCCGTCCTGGTCGCAGGCGTGGGCATGATCCCGTTCCGCCGGCCGTCGCAGAGCCAGCCGTACGACGTGAGGGGCGAGACGGCCGCGCGGGCCGCGCTGGCCGACGCGGGCGTGGACTACGCGCTGATGCAGCAGGCCTACGTCGGTTACGTCTACGGCGACTCCACCTGCGGTCAGGCCGCCCTGTACGGCCTGGGCACCACCGGGATCCCGATCGTCAACGTGAACAACAACTGCGCCACCGGATCCAGTGCGCTGTGGCTGGCCCGGCAGGCGGTCGCCACCGGCGCCGCCGACTGCGTCCTGGTGGTGGGTTTCGAGCAGATGGCCCGGGGTGCGCTCGGGATGGCCTTCCCCGACCGCGACAGCCCGCTGGCCCGAGGTGACGCCGTCCGTTCCCGGCTGCAGGAGGACGAGGGCGTGCCGTTCGCGGTGGCCTACTTCGGCGGGGCCGGCGCGGAGTACGCCCGCCGCCACGGCACCTCGCCGGAGACCTTCGCCGCGATCGCGGTCAAGGCTCGCCGCCACGCCGCCCACAATCCCAACGCGGTCTTCCGGGAACCGGTCACCGTTGAGGAGGTGCTGGCCTCGCCGTCGATGTACGGGCCGCTGACCCGGCTGCAGTGCTGCCCACCCACGTGCGGTGCCGCCGCGGCCGTGCTGTGCAGCGCCGACTTCGCCCGTCGGCACGGCCTCGACACGACCGTGACCATTCGCGCGCAGGCGCTGGTCACCGACACACCGGGCACGTTCGACGAGACCGACATGATGCGGCTGGTCGGCTACGACATGACCCGCACCGCCGCCGATCGTGTCTATACCGAAGCCGGAGTCGACCCGACCGACGTGCCCGTCGTCGAACTGCACGACTGCTTCACCGCCAATGAACTCATCAGTTACGAGGCGCTCCGTCTGACCTCGGAAGGCACGGCCGAGAAGTTCATCGCCGAGGCCGACAACACCTACGGCGGCCGGGTGGTCGTCAATCCCTCCGGCGGCCTGCTCGCCAAGGGCCACCCGCTCGGCGCGACCGGGCTCGCCCAGTGCGCGGAACTCACCTGGCAGCTGCGCGGTACCGCCGGCGCCCGGCAGGTGGAGGGCGCAAACCTGGCCCTCGCGCACAACATCGGCCTCGGCGGCGCCTGCGTCGTCACCCTCCTGGAGAGAACCGCATGAGCAACCTGCAGGGGCGCGTAGCGCTGGTCACGGGCTCCGGACGCGGGATCGGCCGGGCCATCGCGCTCAAACTCGCCGCGCACGGAGCCCACGTCGTCGTCAACGACCTCGATCCCGAGCCGGCGGCGGAAACGGTCGAGCTCATCGAGAAGGCGGCCGGGCAGGCGACCGCGGTCGCCGGCAGCGTCACCGACCCCGCCTTCGCCGAACGGTTCGTCGACACCGCCGTGTCCGCCTTCGACGGGTTGGACATCATCGTCAACAACGCCGGCTACACCTGGGACGCGGTCATTCAGAAGACCAGCGACGAGCAGTGGAGTGCCATCCTCGACGTGCACCTCACCGCCCCGTTCCGCCTGCTGCGCGCCGCTCAGCCGGTCATCAAACGGTTCGCCGAACGGGACCGTGCCGCGGGGATCACGCATCACCGCAAGGTCGTCAACATCTCGTCGATCTCCGGCCTGGCCGGCAACCCCGGCCAGGCCAACTACTCCGCCGCCAAGGCCGGCGTCGTAGGCCTGACCAAGACCCTGGCCAAGGAATGGGGCCGGTACGCGGTCAACGTCAACGCCGTCGCGTACGGCGTCATCCGCACCCGGCTGACCGATCCGACGGGGCCCGGCAGCATCGACGTCGACGGGCGGCAGCTGGCCGTCGGCCTCAACCCTGGCATCGCCGCAGCTCTGGACCGGTCGATCCCGCTGGGGCGGGCCGGGACCGTCGAGGAAGCCGCCGGAGCGGCCTACCTGCTGTGCACGCCCGAAGCGGACTACATCACCGGCGAGGTGCTCCTTTGCGCCGGCGGCTACAGCTTCTAAAGAGTGCTACCCGTCGGACGCGGTCAGCCCCGGGCGGGGCAGGCCGCGTCGACCAGGGCGCGTGCGGCGGCCTTCGCCGCGTCGGCGGTGGCCGGATCGGCGTCGAGGACGCCCGCGGACAGGCCGCCGTCGAGGAGGAGGGTGAGCTGACGGGCGAGCCGGTCGGGGTCGATGGCTGCGGCACGGCGGGCCAGGTCGGTCAGCCAGGCGCGTACCGCCGTCTTGTGCTCGACGGTACGCGCGTGCACATCCCGGCCGGCCGCCGACTCCACTGCGGTGTTGATGAACGCGCAACCCCGGTAGCCCTCACGCCGGCACGCCGAACGCTGTGCGTCGAACATGCCGACCAGCTGCTCGCGCGGGTCCTCGCCGGCGGCGAGCGCCGCGGCGCGCAGCTGCCCGAACCAGACCTGGTCGACCGTGTCCAGGTACGCCAGGATCAGGTCATCCTTGCGCGGGAAGTGCTTGTAAAGCGTAGCCTTGGCGACGCCGGATTCGGCGATCACGGTGTCGACACCGACCCCGCGGGGGCCGTGCGCGTAGAACAGCCGGAACGCGGTGTCGAGGATGCGCTCGCGGGCCGACTGTCGGGGTACACCTGCCTGGGCCATCGTCCCACCTCCTCGTTCCGCGCGGCTGGTCATACGGGGCACGTTTTTTCGCTGAACCTCCAGAATACAGACAAGTCTGTTTGGTGTGCCCGCGCCGCCCGCTTCGGGCGTTGCTACCCGCTCACCTTGTACTAGACAGACCTGTCTGTTAGCTTGTCTTCGGAGGCGGGACGACTCGCACTCAACAACATCAAGGAGCGCTCGCAATGAAGATCGCAGTCCTGGGAACCGGCATGGTCGGTCAGGCCCTCGCCGGCCGCGTGGCGGAACTGGGCCACGACGTCACCGTCGGTACCCGCGACATCGCGGCGACGATGGCGCGCACCGAGCCGGACGGCATGAGCAACCCGCCCTACTCCGCGTGGGCCACCGCCCGTCCAGCGGTACGGCTCGCCACCTTCGCCGAGGCCGCCGAGAATGCCGAGCTGCTGGTCAACGCCACCTCGGGCCACGTCTCGATCGCTGCCCTGGAGGCGGCCGGCGCCGACAACCTCGCCGGCAAGATCCTGATCGACATCGCCAACCCGCTGGACTTCTCCCGTGGCTTCCCGCCCACCCTGTTCGTCAAGGACTCCGACTCGCTCGGGGAGCAGATCCAGGCGGCGTTCCCGCAGCTGAAGGTCGTCAAGACGCTCAACACGCTGACCGCCGCGCTGATGGTGAACCCGGCGCAACTCGCCGACGGCGACCACAGCGTGTTCGTCTCCGGCAACGACGCGGACGCCAAGAAGACCGTGGTCGGCCTGCTGGAGTCGTTCGGCCACACCGACGTCATCGACCTCGGCGACATCACCACCGCCCGCGGCACCGAGATGCTGCTGCCGGTGTGGCTGCGGCTGATGGGCGCGCTGAACACTCCGATGTTCAACTTCAAGATCGTCCGATAGGGGTACGGGGGCCGGCGACCGCGCCGGCCCCCGTCGCACATTGCGACCAGTCAAGGAGCGATGATGTCTTCCACCCCTCTCATGACCGACAAGACCGTCCTGGTCACCGGCGGCACCGGCGGCATCGGTAAGGCCACCGCCGTCGGCCTTGCCGCGCTGGGCGCCCGGATCGGCGTCACCGGCCGCGACCGAGCCCGCGCCGAGCGGGCCGCCGCGGACATCCGCACGGCGTCGGGCAACGACGCGGTCGACGTGTTCATCGCCGACCTGTCGTCACAGGCCGAGGTTCGGCGGCTGGCCGCCGACGTACTCCAGGCCTATCCGCGACTGGATGTGCTGGTCAACAACGTCGGTGGGTTCTGGGCCCACCGGCACCTGACCGCCGACGGGCTGGAGCACACCCTCGCGCTCAACCACCTCGCGCCGTTCCTCCTGACCAACCTGCTGCTGGACCGGCTGAAGCAGAGCGTCCCCGCGCGGATCGTCACGGTCTCTTCGGGCGCGCAGGCCATGGGAAAGATCGACTTCGACGACCTGATGAGTGAGCGGAAGTACTCGGGCCAGCGGGCCTACAACCAGTCGAAGCTGGCCAACGTCATGTTCACCTATGAACTGGCCCGACGTCTGGACGGCACCGGCGTCACCGCCACCGTGCTGCACCCCGGCGTGGTACGCACGGCCTTCGGCGCCGAGGATCCCACGGCCATGATGGGCGCCCTGACCTTTGCCGCCCGTCCGTTCATGAAGACCCCCGCGCAGGGTGCGGCCACCTCGATCCACCTCGCATCGTCCCCCGATGTGGAGGGCGTCACCGGTGGGTACTTCGCCAACCGGAAGCCGAAGACCTCGAACAGGTCCTCGTACGACACGGCCGCCGCAGCCCGGCTGTGGCAGGTCAGCGCCGACCTGGTCGGCCGGCCCGCACACGTACAGCCCTGATCACGGTGGCCGTCGGCGAACCCTGCCCCACGGCCGTGATCACCCTCTAACGTCAGGTCCGGGGACGTCACAGTCCCGGTCCCCCATCCACGCCCCGGCCGGAGAGAGCAGAACGATGAAGCTCGGTGTACATCTGATCAACTTCGACTTCCCGGGCGGCCCCCCGTCGATCGGGCCGACGTTGGCTCGGGTCGGTGCCGCCGCCGAAGCCGCGGGAGTGGCGAACCTGTCGGCGATGGACCACTACCTCCAGATTGAAGGTATGGGTCTCGGTGATGCCGACGCACCCATGCTCGAGGGCTACACGACACTCGGCTTCCTCGCCGCGCACACCAGCACCGTCGAGCTGCAGTTGCTGGTCACCGGGGTCACGTACCGCCATCCCGGTCTGCTGGCGAAGATCGTCTCCACCCTGGACGTGCTGTCCGGCGGCCGCGCGGCGCTCGGCCTGGGCGCCGCCTGGTACGAACGCGAACACGCCGCGTTCGGCGTGCCCTTTCCACCGTTGAAGGAACGCTTCGAGCGGCTGGAAGAGACGCTGCAGATCGTGCACCAGATGTGGAGCGACGACAACGGCCCGTTCGAGGGCAGGCACTACCGGCTCGCCGAAACGGTCAACTCGCCCCAGCCGCTGCGCCGACCCCACCCGCCGATCATGGTCGGCGGCGGCGGGGAGAAGAAGACCCTGCGCCTGCTCGCCCGCTACGCCGACGCCAGCAACCTGTTCGCCGGGCCGCAGTCGAGTCCGGCGCAGGTGAAGGCGAAGCTCGACGTCCTCGCCGCGCACTGCGAACGGGAAGGCACCGACTTCGACCGGATCCGCAAGACGGTGCTGTGGGCCGGGCCGCTGGACCCGGACGCCGAGAGCGGCAAGGCGTTCGCCGACCAGATGGCCGGGTACGCAGAAGTCGGCATCAGCGAGGTGCACGTGATGCCCTTCGGCACCGACCCGGTCGGGTTCATCGGCGGGCTCGGCGACCACGTCATCGAGCACCTCAACACCATGTGAACGGCGCCCCGATCGGTCGCGCTACGGCCCGCCGGTGCGAGGTCACACGACCGCCACGGTGAACGCGCGGTTGAGCAGGCGACGACGACCAGATGTCCACGGCTGCCATTCATGAACTCGGGACCGCCGTCGGCAACACTCCCGGCGCTGTGAAGATTGCGCCACTCTCGACGACTTTCCAGCCGGGCCTGAAAAGGGTGAGAAGTCCTCGTTCCCCGGGCCGCAAAAAAGAGGAGTTGCCCCCTCCATTTTCAAGGTATATCGCACCGGGGGGCTTGCGGCAAGACCCGGGTCGTGCCGCAGAATCGCCGCCCGAGGCAAAACCTACGCAGTGGCCGCGACGCTGCTGCTCGAGGCCATCAGCCGCGACACGCCACCGATCCCCCCGTGAACCACGCGGGATCGTCCAGCCAGGAACGAGGACACGAGAACCGATAACGGCCCGGGGTCCGCGTCAGGCGGAGCGCTGCTCGTCATGGCCCCGGGTTCGTCACGCCGCAGTACGAACGCGTTGCTGCGCGCAATGGTCGCAAGGGACCTCAGATCGGAGCCGATGACGTGAACTCCTCGACCACCAGCGCATTTGATCTTCCCGACCACCTCTACCCCAAGGCCGACCCCGCGCTTATCGCCCGCGACGACCAGCACTTCGCGGCCATCGCGGAGAGCCTCGAGCAGTCGATCGCCGACCTGTCCGACCGCCTCGATGCCGCGCGCAAGGCGCCCGGCGGCAAGGGCCGGCGGGCGCTGGACCGGGACCAGGAGGTCCGCCGGCTGACTGCTCGCCTGCGCACCCTGCGCCGCTTCGGTCGGGACCTGTGCCTCGGCCACGTCGTGAGCGAGGACAACCCCGAGCCGGTGTACATCGGACGGCTCGGCCTGACCGACAGCACGGCTCGTCGACTGCTGCTCGACTGGCGCTCCCCCGCTGCTGAACCGTTCTTCGGCGCGACGCACGCCAACCCGATGGGTCTGGTGAGCCGCCGCAGGTACCGCTGGACCCGCGGCCGGGTAAGCGACTACTGGGACGAGGTGTTCACCGGGGACGGGTTTGACGGGCACGCCGCGCTCGACGACCAGTCCGCCTTCATCGCCAGCCTGGGCGGTAGCCGGTCGAGCCGGATGCGAGACGTCCTCAGCACCATTCAGGCCGACCAGGACGCCATCATCCGCGCGGGATCGCACGGCGCTCTCGTCGTCGACGGTGGGCCGGGCACCGGGAAGACCGTCGTGGCGCTGCACCGCACCGCCTACCTGCTCTACTCCGAGCCGCGCCTCGATCACCGCCGGGGCGGCGTACTGTTCGTCGGCCCGCACCAGCCCTACCTGGCGTACGTCTCCGACGTCCTGCCCAACCTCGGCGAGGAGGGCGTGCAGATCTGCACCCTGCGGGATCTCGTCCCCGAGGGAGCTTCGGCGACCACCGAGGCCGACCCGGACGTGGCCCGCCTCAAGTCCTGCGCCGACCTGGTGAAGGCGATCGAGGCGGCCGTCAGGTTCTACGAGGAGCCGCCGGCCATGGGCATGACGGTCACGACCGACGAGTCCGACATCTGGCTGAGCGCCGACGACTGGGCCGATGCGTTCGAGGCGCCGGGGCCCGGTACACCGCACAACGAGGCACGGGACGAGATCTGGGAGGAGCTGCTCACCATCCTGATGGACAGGTACGACGGCGATGAGCCCGATGATCTGATCCGCAGGTCGCTGCTGCGGAACACGGAGCTGCTCACCACCTTCAACCGCGCGTGGCCGCTGCTCGACGCGGCCGACCTCGTCGGGGACCTGTGGTCGGTACCCGCTTACCTGCGCAAGTGCGCTCCCTGGCTCAGCCCGGAGGACGTTCGGAAGCTGCGACGCACAGACGTCCAGGCCTGGACGGTGTCCGACCTGCCGCTCCTGGACGCGGCACGGCAGCGGCTCGGCGACCCGGAGGCGTCAGCGCGTAAGCGCCGGCACGACGCCGCTGTCGCCGCCGAACATGCGCGCATGGCCCGGGTCGTGGACGACCTGCTCGAGGCCGACGTCTATGACGACGGCGAGGGCGTGCTGACGATGCTGCGTGGACAGGACATGCGGGACGCCCTCGTCGACGAGAGCGGACTGGCCGGCGGCGACCCCGACCGGCTTGCCGGCCCGTTCGCGCACATCGTCGTTGACGAGGCTCAGGAACTGACCGACGCGGAGTGGCAGATGCTGCTGCTCCGCTGCCCGTCCCGCAGCTTCACCATCGTCGGGGACCGTGCCCAGGCCCGGCACGGGTTCACGGAGTCGTGGCAGGAACGGCTCGAGCGGATCGGGCTCGATCGGATCAATCTGACCTACCTGAGCATCAACTACCGGACGCCGGAAGAGGTCATGACGGAAGCCGAGCCGGTCATCCGGGCCGTGCTCCCGGACGCCAACGTGCCGATCTCCATCCGCACCAGCGGCGTCCCCGTCGTACACGGATCTGCCGCTGAGCTGAGCACGATCCTCGACACCTGGCTCGCCGCGCACGCCGACGGGACCGCCTGCGTCATCGGCGATCCCACCTTCCAGACGACGTCCCGCGTCCGGTCGCTGACCCCGGAGCTGTCGAAGGGGCTCGAGTTCGACCTGGTCGCCCTCATGGATCCAGAGGCCTTCGGCGAAGGCATCGAAGGAGCGATCGACAGGTATGTCGCCATGACCCGAGCGACCCAGCAGCTCGTCATCCTCACCAGCCCCTGACAGTCCGTTCGTCGGCCCGCTCGACGGGGACCCTGGGGAAGGGCAGGTCGATGTGGTGTGATCTCAAGCCATGAAGGTCAGGGTGGTTGGCGCCGGTGTCGTGGGCTTGACGAGCGCACTCCGCCTGGTGCACATCGGCCATGAGGTCGACGTGGTCGCGGCGGCCACGGGGAACAGCACCACATCGTCGGTCGCGGCCGCACTCTGGTATCCCTACCGCGCATACCCCGAGGCCGACGTGACCCGATGGTCGGCGACCACCTACGAGGTGCTGCGCGGCCTGGCCTCCGATCCGTCCGCCGGCGTTCGGATTCGCCTCGGGCGGGAGTTGTTCCGCGAGCGCACGTCCGACCCGTGGTGGCGGGAGGCGGTTCCCGAGCTGGGTCGGGTTGCCGTCGAGCGGCTGCCGACCGGCTACGTCGACGGTTACGAACTGCGCGTACCGGTGGTCGACATGGCGACGCATCTGCCGTGGCTGCTCGGCCAGTTGGAAGCGGCGGGGGTCGCCGTCCGGTACCGCCACGTGAATGATCTGGCCGAGGCGTTCCAGGACGTGGACGCTGTGGTGAACTGCACCGGACTGGGATCCAGGGAGTTGCTCAACGACGAGACGCTCACCCCGGTGCGGGGACAGGTGATCGTGGTCGCCCAGTTCGGCCTGACCGAATGGCTACTGGACCAGAACAATCCCGAACAGCTGATCTACGTCGTACCCAGGAGTGACACGGTGCTGGTCGGCGGCACCGCCGAAGAGGGTGACGAGGACCTGACCGTCAGACCGGAAACGGCCGCGGACATTCTGAAACGGTGCGCCGACCTCGTCCCCGCGCTCGGCCAGGCCCGCATCCTCAGCCACCGGGTGGGCCTCCGCCCAGGGCGCCCGACGGTGCGGCTGGAGACCGAGTTCACCGACCACGGTCCGGTGGTGCACTGCTATGGCCACGGGGGCGCCGGAGTCACCTTGTCCTACGGCTGCGCGGAGGACGTTGCCGCACTCGTGTCAGGCCTCTCCTGACCCCGGCCCGGTGGGGCAGCTGCCCGGCAGGCAGGCGTACGGCACACTCGTGACATGACGCGAGGCATTGCCCTGGTCCGCCGACCCGACGGCCGGCTGGCGGAGGGGCTGGTCACCCACATCGAGCGCAGCGACGTCGACCTCGGGCAGGCCCGGCGCCAGCACGAGGCGTACCGGGCCGCGCTCGCCGGCGCCGGCTGGCAGGTGCGTGAGGTCGACCCCGCCGGCGACTGCCCCGACTCCGTGTTCGTCGAGGACACCGTCGTGGTCTGTGACGGCCTGGCGGTGATCACACGGCCCGGGGCGCCCCAGCGCCGGCCGGAGATCCCCGGCACGGAGAAGGCGGTACGGGAGGCGGGACTGCAGGTCGTACGCATCGAGGCCCCCGGCACGCTGGACGGCGGCGACGTACTGCAGGTCGGCACCACCGTGTACGTGGGCCGAGGCGGCCGCACCAACGGCGAGGGCATCGCCCAGCTGCGTGCCCACCTGGAGACCCGCGGGCGCACGGTGATCCCGGTTCCGCTACGGGACGTGCTGCACCTCAAGTCGGCCGTGACCGCGCTGCCCGACGGCACCCTTCTCGCCCTGCCGGAACTGTTCGACGCGACCGCGCTCCGGCACCCGGTCCGCACCGTAGACGAGGAGGCCGGCTGCCACGTCGTACCGCTCGGTAGTGATCTCGTGCTGCTGGCCGCCTCGGCGCCGCGCACCGCGGCGCTCGTGGCGGACCTCGGGTTCACGCCGGTCGTCGTCGACATCGGCGAGTACGAGAAGCTCGAGGGCTGCGTCACCTGCCTCAGCGTGCTGATCCCCCTGGGCTAGCTCACGCCCCTACGCGACCTCGCGCAGGACTGCCACCTGTGGCCGAGCGATCAGGCGACCTGTGGCGCGCGAGACTCGTGGCGCGGTTCGAGCGAGATGTGCGCGGACAGCGCGCGGAGGAAGTCCGGCGCGTCGAAGATCTCGCCGGCGGAGGCGACGCCGCTCGTCCTCGTCTGACCCCCGAGGACACGACGGACCGCTTCGACCGCCAGGGGTGCGCTGATGGCGTAGATGTCCTGGCCGCGGGCGACAACACGTCGTTGCGTGTCGCCGCAGCGAACGATGACGTCGACGGTGAACGTCTGCGCGGAACGGCCGCGCTCGTCGACCGCGGTCGGTGCGGGTGTGCCTGGCGCGGCCAGGTCGTTGGCCGCGTCGGTGGCCATGTACGTGCGCACCTCGGGGATGGACAGGTGACTGGGCACGGTGACCACGTCGGCCATCGTGAACCCGCCGAGGACCGTCCGGGGGCCCATCGGAGGGGGAAAGTCCCATTCCATGGTCGGCAGGTCGCACTCGTCGACGTAGTACTCCAGCCGGCCTCCGGTGTAGCGGACCTGTCGACCGGCGCGCCGTTCCCGGGAGACGGTGCCGGAGGCGAGGGTCCCGGCCGTGGGGTGCCAACTGCTCAGTCCTTACGCGACGTGCGCCTCGTCGGCCGCCGTCCAATCGCCCATCGCGGTCGTGACCAGCAGATCGCCGAGTCC
>JBARAE010000546.1:0-3477 GCA_049791715.1 Micromonospora sp. | reverse complement strand
GGATAGGCGCTCACCGCCGGTTCGGCCTGCCGCGCGCCGCGCCGGACCAGCGCGGCGGTGGCCACCGCGGCGGCCAGGGCCAGCGCGGCCATCGACCACAGCACGGTACGCAGGCCGCCGGTGAAGCCCGGGTCGGCGAGCCGGCCGGCGGTGGTACTGGCGACCACCGCGCCGACGACCGCGATGGCGATCGTCTCACTGGTCAGCCGAGCCGTGTTGATCATCCCGGCGCCGGTCGCGGCGCGGACCGGCGCGACGCTGGCGATGGCGAGCGCATCGAGCAGCCCGATCGACAGGCCCACCCCGACGCCGATGGTGAGCAGAGGCCCGGCCAGGGTGGCGGTGCTCGCGTCGGGGCCCAGCACGGTGGCCCAGGCCGCCCCGGCCGCCACCACGACCACCGAGACGACGGTGACCGCCGTCGCCGGGACCAGCCGGGTCAGCGCGCCGCTGAGCAGCGGCAACACCAGCGTCGGTGCGGTGAGCAGGATCAGCGTCGCCCCGGCCGCGCCGGGGCTCAGCCCGACCACCGTGGTCAGGTACGACGGCAGGTAGACCAGCAGCGGCACCAGGACGGCGACGATGCTGGCCGCCGCCAGGCAGATGCCCAGGAACCGGGGGCTCGCCAGCAGGACCAGGTCGAACATCGGGTCCGGCCGGCGGCGTTCCACCCGGACGAAGGCCACCAGCAGCGCCGCCGCCGCGGTGAACGCGGCGAGGATGGCCGGGGCGGTCCAGCCGTACTCGGGGCCCTGCACGAAGCCGAAGATGAGCAGCAGCAGCGCGGCGGTGAACGAGACCGTGCCGGGCCAGTCGACCCGTCCGGGGTGGGGCTGGCGGGACTCCGGCAGCAGCGGGACCACGGCGAGCACCAGGCCGGTGGCCAGTGCCGGGGCGGCGAAGACCGCCCGCCAGCCGAAAGCCTCGATGAGCAGCCCGGCGATCGACGGGCCGAAGGCGAGGCCGACGCCGATCGTCGTACCGAAGACGCCGAAGGCGCGGGCCTGGGCACGGCCCTGGAACGCCCCGGCGAGCAGGGCGGAGGCGCTGGTGGCGGCAGCCGCCGCGCCGATCCCGGCGAGGGCCCGGGCCAGATCGAGCAGGACGATGCTGTCGGCGAGCGCGGCGAGCAGCCCGCCGGCGGCGAAGACCGCGACGCCGACGGCGTACACCCGGCGTCGGCCGAAGAGGTCGGCGAGCGCGCCGGTGGCGAGCATGAAGCTGGCGAAGGTGGCGTTGTAGCCGTTCACCACCCACTGCACGCCGGCCAGGCCGGTGTGCAGGTCCCGGCCGATGTCCGGCAGCGCGACGGACGCGCCGGTCAGCGAGACGGGCAGGGACAGCGTGGACAGCAGGACGGCGACCAGCACGACGGCTGGATGGTTGCGCACGAATTCCCCCGTTCGGACGGCGGCCCCAGCCTAGTTCTCGCAGCTGGGGGCGGGATCCGAAGCGGGTCGAAGATCACAGGTCGGCCGGTCAGCGGTCGGCGGACCGGTTCCACGGCGAGCGGGGCGACTGGGCGCCGGCCGTCGGGCGGCTGCGCCGGCGGTGCCGGCGGCCGGGCGTGCACGGCGGACGGGAGACGGTGTGCACCGGGGCGGCGGCGACCGGCTGCCGTCCGATCAGCCAGCAGAGGAAACGGGCCATGCGTCAGCCGACCGGGAGCTGCTGGGCCTCGGCCCGGGAGAGGTTGAACTCGGCGCCGCAGTACGAGCACTGCTGGGTGTACCGGGTCCGCACCGGGATCAGCGGGATGAAGAAGAGGGTGAACTTCGTGGACCGGCGGGTGATGACCTGCGCGGCCTGGTTGCCGCAGTTGCGGCAGACCCGGGTGACGACACCGGACCGGTCGACCTTGGTGCGGAGCCCGAAGATGAAGAACATCGCCCGGCAGTACCCAGCCGGGGGCGGAATATCACCCACGAATTTTTCTGATAGGCAGGTGTCCGGATCCGGCGGTCCCGTTCGTCAGGCTGGGCGGAACCACAACACCGAGGAGTACCTGATGAAGTACATGATGTTCGTCTGCACCGACACCGAGCCGGACAAGGACCCGAGCGCCGCACCCGACATCGATGAGTGGGTGGCCGAGCGGGACGCCAACGGCCAGCGCGTGACGGGCAGCGCGTTCGCCCCGCCGTCGGCGGCCACCACCGTCCGGGTCCGCGACGGCGAACTGCTGCTCTCCGACGGGCCGTTCGCCGAGACGAAGGAGGTGATCGTGGGCTTCGACGTCCTGGAGTGCGCCGACCTGGACGAGGCGATCGAGGTGGCCCGCGCCCATCCGATGGCGTACGGCGGCCGCATCGAGCTGCGTCCCCTCGTGGACCTGGACTGACCGGGGTGACCGACGCGGCCCAGGCCGTCGCGACCGCGGGTGCCGAGTCGTACCCGCGGATCGTGGCGACCCTGATCCGCGTCACCGGGGACTGGACGCTCGCCGAGGACTGCGCTCAGGAGGCGCTGGCCTCGGCGTTGGAGCGGTGGCCCCGCGACGGCGTACCGGCGAACCCGGGCGGCTGGCTGATGACGGCCGCCCGGAACCGGGCCGTGGACGTGCTGCGCCGGGCCACCGTCGAACGCCGCAAGCTGCGGGACCTGGTGCTGATCACCGACCCGGAGCGGGCGCCGGCCGAGTCGGAGGGGGACGTGGTGGACGACCGGTTGCGGCTCATCTTCACCTGCTGCCACCCGGCGCTGGCGCTGGAGGCCCGGGTCGCGCTGACCCTGCGCACCGTGGCCGGGGTGCCGACCGCCGACATCGCCCGTGCCTTCCTGGTCACCGAGTCCACCATGACCCGTCGGCTCACCCGGGCGAAGACGAGGATCGCCACGGCCGGCATCCCGTACCGGGTGCCGACCGGGTCCGCGCTGGTCGAGCGGCTGCCGGGCGTCCTGGCCGTGCTCTACCTGCTCTTCACCCGGGGGTACGACGCGGACGGCGAACCGGCCTTCGCCGACGAGGCGATCCGGCTGGCCCGGCTGCTCGACGAGCTGATGCCGGAGCAGCCGGAGGTGGCCGGGCTGCTCGCCCTCTTCCTCCTGCACGATTCTCGCCGCGCCGCCCGCCGGGGCCCGGACGGCGACCTGCTCACCCTGGACGAGCAGGACCGATCCCGCTGGAACCGGCACGCCATCGCCGAGGGGCTGTCGCTTGTGGACCGGGCGGGCCACGGCCCGTACGCCCTCCAGGCCCGGATCGCCGCCTGCCACGCCACGGCGCCCACCGCCGCCGACACCGACTGGGCAGCCATCGCCCGCTGGTACGACGAGCTGGCCCGGATCCGGCCCACCCCGGTGATCCGGCTCAACCGGGCGGTGGCTCACGGCTACGCGTACGGCCCGGCGGAGGGGCTGGCGCTGATCGCCGAAGCCCGGGGCGGCGGCCGGCTGGACGGCTACCCGCCGGCGCTGGCGGCGGAGGCCGAGTTCACCGCCCGGCGGGGCGACCGGGTCGCTGCGGGGGCGCTGTTC
>JBARAE010000545.1:0-1694 GCA_049791715.1 Micromonospora sp. | reverse complement strand
GAGCAGGCCGACGTGCGCCGGGTGGTGCAGCGGCTGGACGGGCTGCCGCTCGCCATCGAGCTGGCCGCGGCGCGGCTGCGGGTGCTCTCGGTCGGGCAGCTCGCTGAACGCCTCGACGACGTGCTCGGCACCCTGGACGCCGGCCGGGACGAGCCCGAGCCGCCGCCGCACGACGGCGGGTGGACGGGCAACCAGCAGGACACCGTGGACCTGATGGCCGCCGCGGTGGGCATCAACCCGCCCACCTCGGCGACCCGGGCGGTGCACCGGTCGGCCAGCGAACGGCACCTCACCATGCAGGCGACGGTCACCTGGTCGTACCGGACGTTGGGGGCGCGGTCGGCCCGGCTGTTGCGCTGGTTGGCCGTTTTCGCCGGGCCGGTGGACCTGCCCACCGTCCAGTGGTTGCTCGACGACGACCCGCTCGACCCGCTCTCCGTGCTGGTGGACAAGTCGATGGTGCTGGCTGAGCCCCACGCGTCGGGCAGCACCTACCGGATGCTCGACCCCATCCGGGCGTACGCGGCGCGGCGGCTGGTCGAGGCCGGCGAGGAGCAGACCGCCCGGGACCGGCACGTGGCCTGGTCCCGGCACGCCTTGGAACGTGCCCACCTCGGCCCGGACGGTCAACCGGTCACCCTCTCCCTGTACGCGCTGGATCCACTCGCCGGGGAGCTGCGGGCCGCCCTGCGGTGGTGCGCCACGGGGGGCAGTGCCCGTTCCGGGCTACGGCTGGCCGGCGGTCTGGACCAGTGGTGGCGGGAGCGGGGGCTGGCCCGGGAGGGGCGGCTCTGGCTGTTCCGGCTCTACGGTCGGATCGCGGAGACCGGTGAGGCCATCCCGGAGGCCGAGCTGGCGGCGGCGTACCACATGCACTCGCTGCACGCCGGGGCGGACGGTGAGTTCGCCGAGGAGCTGCGCTACTCCCAGCGTGCCGAGGCGGCCGCCCGGCAGGCCGGTGACCTCGGGCTGCTGGCCCGGGTGCTGGCGGGCCGGGCCGCACCGCTGGTCGACATGGGCCAGTTCGCCGAGGCGGAGCGGGTCTGCCGCGAGGTGATCGACTGGGCGTACCAGCAGGACGTGGTCTCCGACGCGCTGCTCGCCGTCTACAACCTCGCAGAGCTGCTCTGGCGGCGCGGCGCGCTGGACGAGGCGGCCGAGCTGCTCGGCGCGGCCCGACCGGTGGAGGCGTCCCGCCCCGTCGAGCGGGGCCGCCGCTCGGTGGACATGCTGCTCGGCATGGTGGCGCTCGCCCGGGGTGACCTGATCGCGGCGCACGAGCACCTGCTGGTGGCGCTCCGCTCCCGCATGAGCCACGGCTACCTGGGCCGGGCCTGCGACACCGTCAACGCGATCGCGGTGCGCTGTGCGCTCGGCGGGCACCCGATGACGGCGGCCCGGCTCTTCGGCGCGGCGCAGGCCACCCGGGCGAATCTGCGGGTGACCCCGGGAATCTACGGCCCGTACTGGCGGGAGCAGCAGGTGGCGCTGCGTCGGCTGCTCGGCGACGAGCCGTTCGACAGCGCGTACGGCGAGGGTGCCGAGTTGGGCCTGGAGGAGGCGGCGGCGCTGGCGCTCGACGTGGAGCACCCGGATCTGGCGCTGGGCTCGCCCCGTTTTAGCACGGAAGCCGCCCCAGCCCCCCGCCAGCCCGCCCCGACCTCCCCCCACCGTCCCGCCACCCACCCGGACCC
>JBARAE010000544.1:0-2287 GCA_049791715.1 Micromonospora sp. | reverse complement strand
CTAGGTGGCTGGTGTTAAACGGCCGCTTCGGGCCGGCGTGTCGGCATCGATAGTTGGCTATTTTGCGGTAGTTTGTGGTGGTGGCTTTGGGTGTGGCTTCGCAGCAGCTGGATCTGTGGGATCCGGTGACCCGGTTCTGTGACGAGACGTTGCCGGAGAATTCGATCTTCACGTTTCTGCATGGTCAGCGTGAGGTGTTGTTCCCGGATGGGATGTTCGCGGATCTGTTCTCGGTGATTGGGCGCCGGTCGGTGCCGCCGAGTGTGGTGGCCACGGTGATGGTGCTGCAACGTTTGGAGGGGTTGTCGGATCGGGAGGCGGTCGACCGGTTCACGTTCGACGCGCGGTGGCGGTACGCGGCGGGGGTTGGTGGCTGGGACGGGGCGGTCCGGTCCGGGTTCGCGCACACGGTGTTGGTGGATATGCGGGAGCGGCTGCGTGGCTCGGCTCGGCCGGACCGGGTGTTCGAGGTGGCGTTGGACGCGGCCCGGGCGGCGGGGTTGCTGGGGCGGCGGCGGGTGCTGGATTCCACGCCGTTGTACGACGCGGTGGCCACGATGGACACGGTCACGTTGATCCGCTCGGCGATCCGGGGGCTCTTCGCGGTCGCGGACGGGCCGCTGGCCGTCGCACTGCGGGCGGTGATCGCCAGTGGTGACGGTTACGCCAGCGCCGGCAAGCCGAGGATCGACTGGGAGGACAAGGCGACCCGGGACGCGCTGGTGGATGCCAGCGCCCGGGACGGTTACGCGTTGCTGGCGGTGCTGGATGGGCGGGAGCTGCCCGAGCCGGTGGGGCAGGCGGTGCGGTTGCTGGCCACCGTGCTGGGCCAGGACCTGGAAGAAGGCCCGGATGGGAGCTTGCGGATCGCCCGGAAGGTGGCCCCGGACCGGGTCATCTCGACCGTGGATCCCGAGGCCCGGCATGGGCACAAGACCAGCCACCGTGGCTTCGACGGCTACAAGGGTCACATCGCCATCGACCCGGACGCTGAGATCATCACCGCGACGGCGGTGACCGCTGGCAACGCCGGTGACGGCGAGGCGGTCGGTGAACTGCTGCCCGACCTGCTCAGCCAGGCCGCCGACCGTGACCCGACCGACCCGACCGACCCGACCGACCCGACCGATGCGGATGACGCGGATGACGCGGATGACGCGGATGACGCGGATGACGCGGCGGTCTATGGTGACGCGGCCTACGGTTCGGGGGAGGTCCTCGACCAACTCCAGAACGCCGGGATCGAGGCCAACACGAAGGTCCAGCCCCCGAACGCGCCGGGTGGCCGGTACACCAAAGACGCCTTCGACATCGACCTCGACGAGCAGCGCGTGACGTGCCCCAACGGGGTCACCGTGCCGATCCGCCCGGTGCGCGGCCACAAACGCCATACCGGGAAAGCCGACTTCGGCGCCGCCTGCGCCGGCTGCCCCCTCGCCGCGCAGTGCACCACCGCGAAAACCGGGCGCAGCATCACCATCGGCCACCACGAAGCCAAACTCACCGCCGCCCGGATCCGCCAACGCGACCCCGGGTGGAAAGCCGACTACCGGGCCACCCGACCCAAAGTCGAACGCAAACTCGCCCACCTGATGCGCCGCCGCCACGGCGGCCGCCGCGCCCGCCTGCGCGGCCGACTACGCGTCGCCGCCGACTTCGCCCTCCTCGCCGCCGCCACCAACCTCGCCCGACTCGCCCGCCTCGGCCTCACCCACACCCCCAACCACGGCTGGGCACTCAACCCCACCTGAACCGGCCCCAGAGCCCACCGGACCCGCCCACCCAGCCACCCACAAACCGCCCAGGCGGCCACAACCCGCTCGAACAAGCACACCGCCGCCCACCGAACATGCACGGCCCGACCGTCAGCCGCCACCACAGCCGGCACGGTGACCGGCCGGAACCCAGCCAGCCACCGATTCACACCAGCCACCTAGCTAGATGGGGTGCTGCTGCGCGTCGCGCGGATCCGGCGACCCGCCGGGCGGTTCGTCACCGGCCCGGGAGGCGAGCAGCCGCCGGTACGAGGCGAGCCGGCGCGGATCGGCGTGCCCCGCGGCGACCCAGGCGTCCAGCGCGCAGTCCACGTCGGCGGCGGTGTGCTCGCAGTTCGGCGGGCAGTCCACGGTGCCCTGCACCAGGTCGTGGAAGCCGTGCAGCAGGTCGTCGGCGGAGACGTGGGCCAGCCCGAAGCTGCGTACACCCGGGGTGTCGACGATCCAGCCCGGGTCCTCGCGGGTGCGCGGTGCCGGCCGGGGCAGCCGCAGCGCCACCGCCGACGTGGACG
>JBARAE010000543.1:0-1543 GCA_049791715.1 Micromonospora sp. | reverse complement strand
CCCGCCGGCTCGCCCCGCTGCGGCTCGCCGGACCGGCACGCGGACCGGACGCCGCGCCCGGTGCCGAGCCGGGCCTGCCCGAGCTGCTGGGCATGGGCGACCCGGAGAGCTTCACGGCCGACCAGGGCTGGGTGCCCCGACCGGCTCGGGACCGGCTGCGGGTGCCGATCGGGGTGGGTGCCGACGGCGGCGCCATCGAGCTGGACCTCAAGGAGTCGGCGCAGGACGGGATGGGCCCGCACGGCCTGCTCATCGGGGCCACCGGCTCCGGCAAGTCCGAGCTGCTCCGCACGCTGGTGCTCGGGCTGGCCGCGACGCACAGCTCCGAGCAGCTCAACTTCGTCCTGGTGGACTTCAAGGGCGGCGCCACGTTCGCCCCCTTCGAGCGGCTGCCCCACACCGCGGCGGTGATCACCAACCTGGCCGACGCGCTGCCGCTGGTCGACCGGATGGTGGACGCCATCAACGGCGAGCTGCTCCGCCGGCAGGAGCTGCTCCGCCGGGCCGGGAACTTCGCCAGCGTGCGCGACTACGAGCGGGCCCGGGCGGCCGGCACACCGCTGGCCCCGCTTCCCTCGCTGCTGCTGATCTGCGACGAGTTCTCCGAGCTGCTGTCCGCCAAGCCCGACTTCATCGACCTGTTCGTCCAGATCGGACGGCTGGGCCGGTCCCTCGGCGTCCACCTGCTGCTCGCGAGCCAGCGGTTGGAGGAGGGGCGCCTACGAGGGCTCGACACCCACCTGTCGTACCGGATCGGGCTGCGCACCTTCTCGGCGCTGGAGTCGCGGACGGTGCTCGGGGTGCCGGACGCGCACGAGCTGCCCCGCTCGCCGGGGCACGGTTACCTGCGGTCCGGTACGGACCCGCTGGTCCGGTTCAAGGCCGCGTACGTCTCCGGCGCGGTCCGCCGCCGGGGCCTCCCGGGCGACCCGGCCGGCACCGCCTCGCCTCGCCTGCTCACCTTCTCCACCCACCTGGTGCCGGTGCCGGAGCCGGCCACCCCGACCACGCCGTCGACCGCCCTGGAGGAGGGTGCCGAGACGCTGCTCGACGCGCTGGTCGGGCGGCTGGCCGGGCAGGGCCCGCCGGCGCACCAGGTGTGGTTGCCCCCGCTGGACCGCTCCCCGTTGCTCGACGAGCTGCTCGGGCCGGTGGCCACCGACCCGGTCCGCGGGCTGACGGTGGGCAACCCGGAGCTGCACGGCGCACTCCAGGTGCCGGTGGCGGTGGTGGACAAGCCGTTCGAGCAGCGCCGGGACCTGTTCTGGCTGGCGCTGGACGGGGCGGCCGGGCATGTGGCGGTGGTCGGCCAGCCGCGGAGCGGCAGGTCCAGCCTGCTGCGGACGCTGATCTGCGCCCTGGCGCTCACCCACACCCCGGCCGAGGCGCAGGTCTACTGCCTCGACTTCGGCGGCGGGACACTCAGCGGGCTGCGCGGTCTGCCGCACGTCGGCGGGGTCAGCGGCCGCTCCGATTCCACCGCGGTACGCCGGACCGTCGGGGAGATCGCGGCCCTGCTGGCCGAGCGGGAGCGGCGCTTCGC
>JBARAE010000542.1:0-9687 GCA_049791715.1 Micromonospora sp. | reverse complement strand
AGGGCGTGCAGCACCTCGCGGACCGCCTGGTCGTCGCGGGTGCCGATGGTTCCGGTACGGGTCATGATCGTCCTTCCGTCGTGTGGACTTCGCCGGTACCTACTCGGCGGCCCACCGGAATTCATCGGGGACGCGGCGATGATTTCCGCCGGCCGGGCCGGTAGATATGGGGAGGCGGATCGGAGGGGGACTCATCGGTGACGGCGAGCAGCGAGGACTTCGACCGGCGTACCGGCCCGTACCGGCGGGAGTTGACGGCGCACTGCTACCGGATGCTCGGCTCGGTGGCGGAGGCCGAGGACCTGGTGCAGGAGACCCTGCTGCGGGCCTGGCGTGCCTTCGACCGGTACGACCCGGACCGCGCCTCGGTGCGGACCTGGCTGCACCGGATCGCCACCAACGTCTGCCTGACCGCCCTGCGCTCCCGTAGCCGGCGGCCGCTTCCCTCGGACTTCGTCGCCGCGAACCCGGACCCCGACGCGCCGATGGTGGTGGGTGAGGTGCCGTGGCTGCAGCCGGTCCCCGACGCCCTGCTCGACCCGGCCACCGTGGTCGCCGCCCGGGGCAGCCTGCGGCTCGCGATCGTCGCCGCCCTGCAACTCCTGCCGCCTCGGCAGCGGGCCATCCTGATCCTGCGCGACGTGCTCGACTGGTCGGCCGCGGAGGTCGCCGACGCCCTCGCCACCACCCCGGCCGCGGTCAACAGTGGCCTGCAACGCGCCCGCGCCCGGCTCGGGACGACGGCGGTACGCGAGGAACAGGTAGCCGAGCCGGCGGACCGCGACCGCCGGGCGCTGGTCGACCGGTACGTGGCGGCGTTCGAGCGGGCCGACGTGGCGGCGCTGACCCGGCTCCTCACCGACGACGCGGTGCTGGAGATGCCGCCGGTGCTCAACTGGTACGTCGGTCGCGAGCGCTACGGCCGGTTCATCGCCCGGGTCTTCGCCATGCGCGGCACGGACTGGCGGATGCTGCCCACCGCCGCCAACGGCCAGCCCGCGCTGGCCGCGTACGTGCGCGACGGGGACGGGTACGTGCCGCACACCCTGCAGGTCCTGACCGTCACCGACGTCGGCATCAGCCGGAACGTCGTGTTCCAGGAGCCTGAGGTGTTCGCGGCGTTCGGGTTGACGCCGCTGCCGGTCGGTTGACCGGCGCGGCCCCGGGCCGCGTCCGGCGCCGCTTCCGTGCCGTGGCGCCCCGGTCGCGGTCCGTCGACGTTCCTTATCTGCAGGTGAGGGATGTGACATCTGGCGGAGCGCCGACGCTGAGGGCCACGGAATGAACGCACAGAACCTGCCACCGGTGCACCAGCGATGTCGCCGACTGATCACTCAGCGGTGCCGCCGTCGGGCCCTGGCAGGGGCCGGTCGCCCGCGTCCGGCTCCGGTTCGTCCGGTGCGCCCATTCCGGTTCCCGGCATCCCCGCCGGGGACCGCGCTGCTCCGGAGGCACGCCGGGTGGCACCACCACATTCCAACCCCCAAGACGGAGTTGTTCGATGCTTGAGACCGCCCTCGCGAAACTCGCCACCCTGAAGGTCGGCGCCACCGTGCTCGCCGTCGCCGCCACCGGTGGGGTCGCGGTTGCCGCCGCGAACGGCACTCTGCCCAACCCGCTCACCGAGCCCAGCGCGAAGCCCTCGGCGCACGCCACCGGCAAGCCGGCCGGGGAGGACACGGGCAAGGGTTCGCCGGCCGACGCGAAGGGCACCCCGTCGCCGAACCTGATCGGCCTCTGCCGCGCCTACAAGGCCGGCGTCGCCGAGAGCCAGGGCAAGGCGCTGGAGAACCCCGCGTTCACCGTGCTGATCACCGCCGCGGGCGGCAAGGACGGCGTCACCGGGTACTGCGACACGCTGCTCGCCAGCGCCAAGGCCAAGCCGAGCAAGGAGGCCAAGGCCACCGCCACCCCGAGCCACCCGGCCGGCAAGCCGGAGACCCGCCCGACCACCGCCGAGACCGAGACTCCGGACGCCCATAAGCCGACTGCCCGCCCGACCAACTGAGCGATCGACGCCGGGCGGACACATCCTCACCCCCCTCCGCCCGCCCGGCGTCGCACCGCGACGTCGCCCGGATGACCTCCCCCCCCCGGTCATCCGTACGGAGTCGCGAACCGCGCCGGACCGGCGCGGCGAGGCGGCGGCCGGGTCCCGCGGCCGCCGCCTCAACCCTTTCCCGCCGCTCAGTCCACGCGCTGGCGCAGCCACTCCAGCGCCGCCTCGGCGTGGCGCAGGACCGAGATGTGCCCGTCCTCGGGGTAGTGCCGCAGTTCCGCTGCGGGACAGCGCCGTGACAGCCACTCGCCGTGCGATGCTGGCACGATCCCGTCCCGACCGCCGTGCAGCAGGAGAACCGGCGGCGTGACCTGGGCCGGGTCGAATCCCCACGGTGAGACGTAGGCGAGGTCGTCGTCAATGAGCCCACCCGGACCGCCCTGAGTGGCCGGGCCGACGACACTGTCGAACCAGGACCATTCGCCGTGGAGCGCCGCCAGGTCCGCCGGGGTGAACTCGGGGTCGTACTCGACGCCGGACGTCTCGTACCGCTCCTTGGCCTCGCGTCCCGCGGCGGCGGCGCGCAGCGACGCCACCCCGGAGGGCACCATGCCGGCGAACCAGTCCAGCCCCTCCGCGTCGTACGGCGCCATCCCGGCACCGCCGACCACGGCGAGCACGCGGTCCGGCAGCAGCGCCCCGCCGGCGAGCGCGTGCGGGGCGCCACCGGAGTGGCCCATCACCGCGAACCGGCCGATGCTCAGCGCGTCGGCGACCGCGGCCAGGTAGGTGGCGGCGGAGGCGATGTCCCGGCCCGGTGCCGGCGTCGATCCGCCGTAGCCGGGCCGGTCGTACGACAGCCAGCGGATGCCGAGCCGGTCGGCGGCGTCGAAGAGGGGCGCGGGCGGGGCACCGATGTTCGGGGTGCCGTGGTGCCAGAAGACGGCGAGACGGTCGTCCCCGCCGGTGTCGTAGAGGTGCAGCGTGCGGCCGTCGCCCAGCGGAAGGTCCATCTCGGTCACCATGCGGGGACACTAACCGCGCCGGGCGACAGAGTTGTCCCGGTCGGGTTCGCCGACGGCCGGCCGGTGGCGAAACTCGGTGGCGCGGTTGCGCCGCCGCTGTTTGAGTCGTCCGCATGAGTGGACTCAACGACCCGGCCTTCTTCGACCGGTACGCCCACGAGTACGACGAGCGGAACTGGCCCGACCCCACGGCCGCCGTGGAGTTCCTGGCCGGACTGGTGCCCGACGGCGGGCGGGTACTGGAACTCGCCATCGGCACCGGCCGGGTGGCCGTACCACTCGTCGAGCGCGGCATCGCGGTGGAGGGGATCGAAGGGTCACCGCTCATGCTGGAGCAGTTGCGTGTCAAGCCCGGCGGCGCGGACATTCCGGCGGTCGTCGGCGACATGGCCGACGTCGCGGTCCAGGGCCCGTTCGACCTCGCGTACCTGGTCTACAACACCCTGTTCAACCTGCCCGACCAGGCGCGGCAGGTGGACTGCTTCGTCAACGTCGGCAAGGTCCTCGCTCCCGGGGGACTCTTCGTCGTCGAGGCGTTCATCCAGGACGTGACCGAGTTCGACCGCAACCAGCGGGTCGCCACCCGGGCGCTCACCGAGGACTCGGTGAGCATGGAATTCCTCCGGCACGATCCGGTCGAGCAGGTGGTCACGTACCAGCGGGTGACCTTCGACGGGAACGGCACAACGCTGCGGCCGCTGCGGCTGCGGTACTGCTGGCCCAGCGAACTGGACCTGATGGCACGGCTGGCCGGCCTGCGACTGCGGGAACGCTGGAACGACTGGGACCGCAGCCCGTTCACGGCCGGCAGCCGGCAGCACGTCTCCGTCTACGAACGCATCTGACCGCGGAACGGGGTGATGTGCGGGTGCCGCCGGCGTCAGCGCGGGTGCATCATTGCCGGATGACGTGGACCGCGCCTGACGTGAGCCGTCCCAGCGACATCCTCCTCGCGCCGGAGGCCGAGCACCTTCGGAATCTCCTCGACTGGCATCGCGCCACGCTGCTGCACAAGTGCGCCAACCTTGACGCCGAACAACTGGCGCGACCGCCATTGCCCTTCTCGAACCTTTCGCTCCTCGGCCTGCTGCGGCACATGGCCAAAGTGGAGCGCATCTGGTTCCGGACGCTTTTCCGTGGCGAAGCGCTGGAGACGCTCCACTCCACGATGGAATGGCGCGACGCCGACTTCGACGGCGCCGACGCGGCGAGCGCAGAGTCGGACTACGCCCTTCTGGTCGAGGAGACGGAGCTGGCCCGGCAGGCCGTGGCGACGGCGTCGATGGACGACACCTTCACCTTCCCGGACGAGGACGTGGCATCGCTGCGGTACGTGTACCTGCAGATGATCGCCGAGTACGCGCGCCACAACGGACACGCCGACATGCTGCGGCAAGCGATCGACGGAACGAAGGGCGTCTGAGGGCCCCGGGCGGTGGCGGGCTGATTGTCGCGGGGCCCGGCGGCGCCGCCGGGTGCAGTAGCGTGCCTGCGTGGCCACGTTCCTCGTCCTGCTCCGCCGATCCGGCCCTCGATGGGACCCGTCGCGGCCGATGCAGGAGCAGTCCGACTGGGTCAACCACGCGGCGTTCATGGACGAGTTGGTGAATGCGGGCTTCGTCGTCCTCGGCGGGCCGTTGGCGGACGAGCACAGGGTGGTGCTCGCCGTCCAGGCCGAGTCCGCGGACGTTGTCCGCGCCACCCTCGCCCGCGACCCGTGGAGCGGGACGCACCTGCGCATCGACAGCGTGGAGCCGTGGACCATCCGGCTCGATGGACGGCGCGCGTAGCGGAGCGGCTTGCCGCTGGACAGGGTCGATCAAACCCATTTGATGTATCCTCGGACTCATGGCTGCGTCGACGCAAGCCGCCCCAGCGTTCATGCGCTTGGCCGCCCACCCGCTCCGGTGGCGGTTACTGACCGAGCTCGCCCGCAGTGACCTGCGGGTCCGCGAGTTGGTGACGCTGCTCGGCCAGCCGCAGAACCTGGTCTCCTACCATCTGCGGCTGCTGCGTGGCGGCGGGCTGGTCACCGCCACCCGAAGCACCTTCGACGGCCGCGACAGCTACTACCACCTCGATCTGGAGCGCTGCGCCCAGGCGCTCGCCAGCACCGGCGTCGCCCTGCACCCGGCCCTCCGCCTGGACGGCGCCACGCCGGCCCCGCCGGTCCACCAGCGGCGGTCGCCCCGCCCAGCCGTACTGTTCGTCTGCACGGGCAACAGCGCCCGTTCACCGATCGCCGAAGCCCTGCTGCGCCACCACACCGCCGGACAGGTAGAGGCCAGCAGCGCCGGCACCCGCCCCCGGCCCCGACTGCACCCACACAGCGTGCGAGCGCTGCGCGACCAGTACGGCATCGACATCGCCGGCCAGCGCCCCCGCCGCCTGGACGCCGTTGCCGGTCGCCGGTTCACCTACGTGATCACCCTGTGCGACAAGGCCCGCGAGGTCTGTCCTGAGTTCGACGGTCACCCGCGCCGCGCTCACTGGAGCACCCCCGACCCCGCCTCGACCGGCGACAGCGACCAGGCCGGCTATCCGGCCTTCGCCCGTAGCGCGGCCGACATCGACACCCGCATCCGCCACCTGCTACCGGTCCTCGCTACCACCAGGGAGGTTTGAGCCATGACCGGAACCGACCAGTACGCCAGCGTCCGCTACGTGGTTGACGACGTCCAGGCAGCCGTCGACTTCTACACCACCCACCTCGGCTTCGAACCGAGCACCAGGGCCGGAGCCGCCTTCGCCGACGTGGTCCGCGGCCCGCTGCGGCTGCTGCTGTCCGGGCCCGCCAGCTCAGGCGCCCGGGCCACGCCCGAGGACGCCGCCGCTCCCGGCCGCAACCGCATCCACCTCACCGTCGACGACCTGGATGCCGAGATCGACCGGCACCGTGCCGCCGGGCTGTCGTTCCGCAGCGACCTGGTTTCCGGCCCCGGCGGACGTCAGATCCTGCTGGCCGACCCCGCCGGCAACCTGATCGAACTCTTTCAACCAGCCCGATAGGCTACGGGCAGAGGGGCGTTGGCGTTCGTCATGACCGAGGTTCCGCTGACGGGTGGGCACATCGCTCGTGAGGTCGTCCGGGTCGATGGAGCCGTGCATCGCAGCAGCAGCGGGGATAACGCGTTCAGCGTCCTCGTGCTCTGCCACCTGGAAGCCGTCGGCTACCCATACGCGCCGCGCTACCTAGGCGTCGACGACCAGGGTCGGGATGTGCTCACCTTCATCCCCGGTGAAACCACTGACCATCCCAGCCAGCGCGCGGCCGGAGCCTACGCCCAGGGCGGGAAGATGCTCCGCGCCCTGCACGATGCCACCTCCGGTCATGCCCTGGCCGAGGGCCGTGAGTGCGTCATCCACGGTGATCCGGGCCCCTTCAACACGATCTTCCAGGATGGTCTTCCGGTCGCCTTCATCGACTGGGACTCATGCCGCCCGGGCGATCGGCTCGATGACGTCGGCTACATGGCGTGGACCTGGTGCATTCAATCGCAGGGTCACGTACCGATAGCGGACCAGGCCCGCCATCTTCGTGAGCTACGCGACGGATACGGCGACATCGAGCCCGTGTCGCTGATCCGGGCAATCGTGCGCAGGCAGACCGAGCTCGCCGAGGCGGAGGAAGCCAACCTGCGCAACCCCCGACACACTCCTGAGCGACAACGCCATGCCGAGTGGGCGATCTCCTGGGCCGAGTCGGACCGAGAACTGGTCGCCCGACACGAGAAGGAGCTGCTCGCCGCCCTCGACGCCCCGCGACGGTTTCGGGATTAGAAGAGGCCCTGCTCCGGGCCCTACTGTCGTCCGTTGCGATTCACGTCTTTAAAGACGGGTGCTGCGAGCACACCAGCCCGAGAGCCGATCCATCAACTCCAGGATGTACTCCTCGGCAGTCCCGTCCTCGCACATCTGGTGGGAATTGGCCAAGATCGGATCGTCGTGCTGGGTAGCCGCTGGTCGGTACGGTCCTGGACGGCCTGTCTTGACCCCTGGTGGCACCTGCTTGTGGCCCGCGGATGGCCCGGCAGCTTCGACTGCGGTCGGGGGTCAGCGACGGTTGCGGGAGCGGCGGATTGCCCAGACCCCGCCAACGATCGCCGCAGCAGTCGGCAAGAGGCAGCAGAGCGCCAGGACGAACAGGTGCCACAGCTTGATTGCTCCCATGGCCGAGAGGATAGGCACCGCTTACCGGCACCGCCGTCCCTGCGAGCCTCAGTGTGGAAGGTTGTGCTCGACTGGTCGTGATGCCCGAAACGCCTGCGGCCGACGGCCGGCCCCGCTGCGCCTCGTGCCCTCTCATGACCGCTGGGCACCCCGGTGACTGGCCGATGGATGGCCCGAAGCCGGACGATAGATGGCCGTGGCTTCGTGCGCAGCGGCCAACAGGCAGCACGACTTAGGTATCGACAGTTGGCATATGGCGCTGGAAATACTCCCGAAGCCGCGCGCACAGGGCGGCCACGCGGGCACCATCCCCACGAGGTGCTCCTGCCCAATTGTCCACGTCCATCCATCCATGCTGGACAGGGGTGCCGGGATAACGAACGAACAGGTGCTGATGGAAATGCGCTACCTGGCGGCCAGCGATCGCGGAGAAGACGAACTCCGGACCCAGTTCGCTCCGAAGCGCTTGTGCACCGACCCACACCGCCCGTGCCACGGCCATCGCCTCGGACTCGGTTAAGGCATCAAGGGATGCAGCGTGCCGTCGGGTTTCCACGAAGAGATAGCCCAGGAAGGTCGGGCTATCCCTGGCGACTGGCCGATGAGTGACAATCACTTCTCGGCCTTCCCACACACGCGGACCGACAAGGGCGCCTTCGCCGCGGTGCTTCTGACAGATCAGGCAGTCGTCAGCCATTCGGCAAGACTACGTGCAGTGATGCTCCCCGGGGGATCAGCGGATCTCCGTCGACTGATCCGCGACACCTCAGGGCGTAGGTCACTGGTCCGGTCTCCGGGCGGCGCGTGCAGGCACCGCCGCGTGACTCGGTGGTTCTCCGACCCTCGCGGTCAGTCGTCGATCGCCTGGTAGACGGCGGTCCAGAAGTCGTGCCACATCGGCAGCGTCTGATCGCCTGCGTGCGCCCGCTGCATGATGAAGATCGTCGTCATGTCCTCGGCGGGATCGTTGTACCAGGCGGTGCCGTAGAAGCCGGACCATCCGTAGCTGCCGACCGATGGACCGAGGTGCGTGCGGCGGGTGCGGACCGACATCCCGAGACCCCAGCCCATAGTGTCGAAGTACCCAGGCCAGAACCCGGAGAGCGCCTTCTGCGCCGGGGTCAGGTGGTCGCTGGTCATCAGGGTCACCGACGGCCGCGAGAGCACCCGCTCGCCGCGGTGGGTGCCGCCGGCGAGCAGAGCCGAGGCGAAGGCGAGGTAGTCGTCGGCGGTCGAGACGAGCCCGCCGCCACCTGATTCGAACACCCGCGGCCGGCTGAACCGCCCGTCGGGGGCGTCTTCGACGACCGGCTCACCGGTGGCGGCGTTGTCGCGCTCGTACGCCGTCGCCAGCCGGCCGATGCTCTCGCCGCTCACGCTGAAGGCGGTGTCGGTCATTCCGAGCGGATCGCAGATCCGCTCGCGCAAGGCCTCCCCGAAAGACATGCCGGTGGCCCGGGCGATGAGCACGCCCGTCACGTTCTCAGCGGTGTCGTACATCCAGCGCGCACCTGGCTGGTGGACGAGCGGAAGCGTGCCGAGCCGGCGCATCCACTCGTCCGGCGGCCGCTGGCCGAGTGCGTCCAGTGCGTCGGCGATCGGGACCGTTCCGGGCTCGGCAGGGACCATGCCGGTGCCGAGGGTAGAGGTCAGCAGATCCCGCAGCGTTATGGGGCGTTTCGCCGCAAGGGTGTCGTCCAGTGGCCCGTTGGGATCGGCGAGCACCGTCATGTCCGCCAGCTCCGGGAGGAGGTCGTCAACCGGGTCATCGAGGCGGAGGGTGCAGTCCTCGACGAGCGTCATCGCACACGCGGCGACGATCGGCTTCGTCATCGAGCTCATGCGACAGATCGTGTCGCCCGCCATCAGCGTCCTCGACCCTGCGCCCTCGAACGCGAGATTGCCCGTTGCTTCGATGTGCACCTGGCCGTGGCGGGCGAGGACGGCCATCGCCCCCGGGACGAAGCCGGAGTCGACGTGACGCTCGAGCAGCTCTCGCACCCGAGCCAGTCGTTTCGACGAGAAGCCACCAGTAGTCACGTGTCTCCTCCTCATCTCGTCCGTTCGCAACCTAACGTTGCGCGACGACCGCACGTTCCGCGAGGACGTTAGGAAGAGACCCCGTCCGAGCAGTACCGCTCATCGGCCAGACCCGTGCGCCGACGGCCCTCTGCCGAGTCCCCCTGGCACCTCTCGGGCACAGCCAGATCGGGTTGACGATGAACACGTACGCCCACGTCCTGCCGGATATCGAGCGGGCCGCTGTGGACGAGGCCGCGAAGCGCCCCTTGGGGTGAGTTGGCTGTACGGGGGCCGTGGTGATCGTCTCCACCGGGAGCGGGAAGTCGCTGACCTGCGGTGACATGGGTGCGCCCGGCAGGATTCGAACCTGCGGCCTTGGGATTAGAAGTCCCCTGCTCTATCCGCTGAGCTACGGGCGCGCATCGTGGGTGTCGCGCCAAGAGGGTACCGCCGCGCCCGGGGTGAGCGGGG
>JBARAE010000541.1:0-3776 GCA_049791715.1 Micromonospora sp. | reverse complement strand
GTCCAGGGCGACGAACCGGTCGTTCGGCGAGGCCGCCGGGTCGTCGATGATCGAGCGGTGCTGGGCCCGGTGCGCCGGGCGCAGGAAGTGGGCGATGTCGTGCATCGCCTCGGCGGTCAGCGCGGTCAGCGCGGACGGCTCGACGGTGAGGAAGCGACGGCCACCCGGGCCGTCGACGACGTCGACGCCCTCGTCGGTGATCAGGCGGTACTCCGTCTGGTCGGGACCGGTCGGCAGCAAGGGGGCGTACGAGAACGCGGCGGCACTGCTCATGACGGAAAAGCCTAGGGCAGAGCCGTCGATCGGTGACACCCGCCGGGGGCGTGCTGGGACGACGCTCTCACCCGCCGTCCTCCTGATAGCAGAGTTCCCGCTTCGGCCCGCAGCTCCCCTCGTCGGAGGGGACCTGGTACGTGCCGGTGGGCACCGGCCCGGGAAGGGGGCCCTCGTCGGGTGGCGGCGCGACGGCGGCGCCCCAGCGGACGTACCCGATCTCCCGGCCCTCCCCGATGATCATGCCGTCGGGACCGACCGCCAGGGCGTTCGCGGAGGTCCGCAGCACCACCAGCTCCTCGCCGGTACCCGGGTCGAGGGCGATCAGCCGGGACGGCTTCTCCTCCGCGATCAGCGCGGCGTACGGAGTGAGGGTCCCGCCGCTCTTGCCGCCGGCGGCCCGGGTCCACAACACCCGGTCGGTGGAGAGCTCCCGGGCGACGACGGACCGCTTGTCGGCGGTACGCACCAGGGCGTAGCTGTCGTCGACGGCGATCACCTTCTCCCCCTCGCCGCCGACGTGCAGCAGCCGGCCGTCGTACCCGTCGATCACCGCCTCACGTCCGTCCGGGGCGACCCCGATCATGACGTTCCGGGCGCCCTGCGGGTCGTCCCGCTGCACGCAGCCGGCGTACTGGGCGGTGCGCAGGTTCACCCCGGTACGCCGCCACACCTGCTGGCCGGTGGCCGGGTCCTGGCCGACGATGGTGAAGTAGCAGGTGCCGTCGCGGGAGGTGGCGGTGATCCGGAGCAGTCGACCGCCGATCACGGCCAGGCGTTCCTCCCGGCCGGGCTGGACGTTCTGCAGGACCCGGCCGGTGGCGGTGTCCACCACGTGCACCCGCCCGTCGACCGGGAAGCCCAGCAGCGGCGGCACCGCCTCCGGGCCGGCCGCCCCGGCATCGATGCGTGGCGCGGTGAGCCGCCGGCTGCCGAGCAGGTCCGGGTTGTCGGCGAGCAGACCGCTGTGCACGCCGGGCAGGAAGGCCGTCCAGAGTGGCCGGGTGCCGCGCGGATCCCAGGCCGCGAGCACGCAGTCGGTGGGCGCGGCGCAGCTGACGTCGAGGACCGCGTTGCGGTACGTCCACACCGCCACCGCGTCGTCGTCGCGGCGGCGTACCGCGCCCGTGCGGGGGTCGAGCACCTCGTACCCCTTCACCAGGAGCTTGCCCACGGCGACGACCGGGTCCCGGTCGCCCCCGGCCACCGCCGCCCAGTCCGCCTTGCGTTCCCACAGCTGCGTGCCGGTGGCCAGGCTGCGCGCCTCCACCCGGGTCCGCTGCTCGACGATGACGGTGTCGCCCGCGATGGTGACGCTCTTCGGGGTGCCGCCGACCCGCTGCTGCCAGACCACGTCCGGTTCGGAGATCGGTTCACTGCGGTCGACCCAGTTCCACATGGTCGGGAACGGATTCCACACCCCGGTGGAGGCGAGGATGACCACGGTGATGAGGCCGAGCAGCAGCCATCCCCGAACGCCCAGCCCGCTCCCCTTGGCCACGTCGGACACGGTAGCGACGATCAACGGCCTCCCGAGCGCCCGCGCGCCCGTGTCGCCGGGCTTTCTTTGCCGTCGTCGAAATCGGTCAGCGCACCGCGGAGCGGACCAACGGCAGCACGCGGTACGGGATCTGCTCGGCCAGGGCGATGATCGTGGAGGCGCGGGTGATGCCCTCCGAGGAGACGATCTGGTCGATCACCCGCTGGAGGTCGGTGTTGGAGCGGGCCACGATCCGGCAGAGCAGGTCGCTGGAGCCGGTGATGGTGTGCGCCTCCAGCACCTCGGGGATGGCGGCGAGGTGCGCGGTGACCGGGTCGTGGCCGTGCCGCTGACTGATCTCCAGGGTGACGAAACTGGTCACCCCGAAGCCGATCGCGGCGGGTGAGATGTCCGGCCCGAAGCCGGTGATCACGCGCCGCTCGACCAGCTTGTCGAGCCGGGCCTGGACGGTGCCCCGGGCCACCCCGAGGCGCCGGGAGCACTCGAGCACCCCGATCCGCGGCTCCTCGGCGAGCAGTTCGATCAACCGCGCGTCCAGCTCATCGAGCTGTACATCCTGACCACCGTTCACGGGTTCACACCCTACCGAATGCACAACCTGACCATCATTTCGGTAGAGGGTTGCCCAACCGGTGGCGCTGACGCGATCCTCGCCACATCAGCACACCAACGGCGGCCCACGAGGCCGGCCGGTACGCAAGGGAGGCCACCATGACCCAGGCGATCGACCGACCCCAGTCACCCGAGGAAGTCGACGTCGACGCTCTCGTCGGCGCCGTCGACCACGACATCAGCCGGGACCCGTTCCCGGTCAAGGGCCTCGACCACGTGCACTTCCTGGTCGGCAACGCGAAGCAGGCGGCGCACTACTACTCGACCGCGTTCGGCATGACCTGCGTGGCGTACCGGGGCCCCGAGCAGGGTTACCGGGACCACGCCCAGTACGTGCTGACCAGCGGTTCGGCCCGGTTCGTGCTGTCCGGCGCGGTGCGCCCGGACGCCGCCGGCGCCGACCACGTCGCGAAGCACAGCGACGGTGTCTCCGACATCGCGCTGGAGGTGCCGGACGTGGACGCCGCGTACGCGCACGCCGTCGCCCAGGGCGCGACGGGCCTGGAGGAGCCGCACGACCTCAGCGACGAGCACGGCACCGTCCGGGTGGCCGCCATCGCCGCGTACGGCGACACCCGGCACACCCTGATCGACCGGTCCCGCTACACCGGCCCGTTCCTGCCCGGCTTCGTGGCCCGCGGCCCGATCGTGGACCGGCAGCCGCTGATCGACGCCGGCATCCAGCCGAAGCGCTTCTTCCAGGCGATCGACCACGTGGTCGGCAACGTCGAGCTCGGCCGGATGGACGAGTGGGTGGAGTTCTACAAGCGCGTCATGGGCTTCACCAACATGGCCGAGTTCATCGGCGACGACATCGCCACCGACTACTCGGCGCTGATGAGCAAGGTCGTCGCGAGCGGCACCCGCAAGGTGAAGTTCCCGCTGAACGAGCCGGCCATCGCGCGCAAGAAGTCGCAGATCGACGAGTACCTGGAGTTCTACCAGGGCCCGGGCGCACAGCACATCGCCGTCGCCACCAACGACATCCTGGCCAGCGTCGACGCCATGCGCGCGGCGGGTGTCGAGTTCCTGGACACCCCGGACTCGTACTACGACGACCCGGAGCTGCGCGGCCGGATCGGGCAGGTGCGGGTGCCGATCGAGGAGCTGAAGGCCCGCAAGATCCTGGTCGACCGGGACGAAGACGGGTACCTGCTGCAGATCTTCACCAAGCCGGTGCAGGACCGCCCGACGGTCTTCTTCGAACTGATCGAGCGGCACGGCTCGCTGGGCTTCGGCAAGGGCAACTTCAAGGCTCTGTTCGAGGCCATCGAGCGGGAGCAGGAGAAGCGCGGCAACCTGTAACACTGTCGAGCGTGACCCAACCTCCCCCGTTGTCGACGCCGCCGCCCGCCGGGCCCCCGCCCGAGGACGGCGGCTTCACGCCGCC
>JBARAE010000540.1:0-1851 GCA_049791715.1 Micromonospora sp. | reverse complement strand
CCATGACCCGCTCGGTTACCTCACCGCGGGCGCCGTAGGCGCCGGCCTGCCGCAACATGGCGTCGACCAGGGTCGTCTTGCCGTGGTCGACGTGGGCGATGATGGCGACGTTGCGGAGGTCGGTGCGTAGCTGCATACCCTCCATACTCCTGTCTGCGGTTGCCGGGACACGGGCCGGGGTCACCCCCGGGCGCGCCCGGATCTCTGCCGAAACTGCTGTTCCGACCGTTTCGGCGGCTGGCACGCCGAGCCCCCGTCGAGGGGGCGCGGATGCCGACCTGCCGAGGTGGGGCGGGCCGTCCCCTGCCGATCCACCTGGTCGCCGCGGTGATTGTCGCGGTGGGACCGGGGTGGTCGTCGGTCTGGCTGGTGCCGGGAGAGGCGGCCCCTGCTGCTGGTCGGCTTCCTAGCGTACGCGGGCCTACCCCGGCGGGTCCGGCCCCGCTGGTGAACACGGGTGGGGCCGTGATGGGCGACACAGTAAGCAGCCGCCCGAGGCTCCTCGGTCTGTAACGCCCAGGTCGCCGGATTCATGCCCTCATTGATCCAGGCCTATTGCTTGCCCGAAGCAACGGGTTTAGGCTTCCGCGCAGGTCAGCTCCTCCTTCCTCCCCCATTGGAGAGCCACATGCGCGTCACCCGTCGCATGGCCGGCCTCGCCGTCGCGGCCACCGCCGCCACGTCCTGGCTGACCGTCGCCAACCCCGCCCAGGCCCAGTCCACGACAGGCGCCGCCCACGCCACCATGCGCTCGTGCGCCGCCCCCGTGCCCGGGACGGCGTCCTGCCACGCCGTCGTGCGTACGGACCTCGTCCCCCTGAAGGGCGGCGTCACCCCCAACGCCACCCCGTCCGGCTACGGACCGGCCGACCTCCAGTCCGCGTACAAGCTGCCGTCCTCGACGGCGGGCTCCGGTCAGACGATCGCGATCGTCGACGCGTTCGACGACCCGACCGCCGAGTCGGACCTCGGCGTCTACCGCAGCCAGTACGGCCTGCCGCCGTGCACCACCGCCAACGGCTGCTTCCGCAAGGTCGACCAGAACGGCGGGACGACCTACCCCCGCAAGGACGGCGGCTGGGCCCAGGAGATCTCGCTGGACCTCGACATGGCGTCCGCGATCTGCCCGAACTGCAAGATCCTGCTGGTCGAGGCGAAGACGAACTCGTTCGCCAACCTCGGCGCGGCGGAGAACAGGGCCGCCCAGCTCGGGGCAAACGTGATCAGCAACAGCTACGGCGGCTCGGACGCCTCCGACGCCAACTACGGCTCGTACTACAACCACCCGGGCGTTGCGATCACGGTCAGCTCCGGTGACAACGGCTATGGCGCCGAGTACCCGGCCTCGTCGCATTACGTCACCGCGGTCGGCGGCACCTCGCTGACGCGGTCGAGCAACACCCGGGGCTGGAACGAGACGGTGTGGAGCGGCGCGGGCAGCGGCTGCTCGACGTACAACACGGCGCTCTCCGGGCAGGCCTCGGTGGGCACCGGCTGCGCCAAGCGGGCGGTCGCCGACGTGTCCGCCGTGGCCGACCCGAACACCGGCGTCGCCGTGTACGACAGCACGGCCTACCAGGGTCTCTCCGGGTGGTTGGTGTTCGGCGGCACCAGCGTCTCGGCTCCGGTGATCGCCGGGGTCTACGCGCTGGCCGGCAACACCGCCTCGATCGACAACAACTACCCGTACAGCCACGCCAGCTCGCTGTTCGACATCACCTCCGGCTCCAACGGCAGCTGCCCGACCACCCAGTGGTGCACCGCCCGCACCGGCTGGGACGGGCCGACCGGCCTGGGCACCCCGAACGGATCGGGCGCCTTCTGATCCCTTACCGACGAGCAGCGATGGGC
>JBARAE010000539.1:0-4526 GCA_049791715.1 Micromonospora sp. | reverse complement strand
GGCTCCGCCTGCGGCGCCAGCGGGCTCAACTCGTCCGGATCAGGCGCATCGGGGCGCGGATCCGGCTCACCGGCCGGGCCTGACGGCCGCGCCGGCTCCGACGGCTCCGGCCAACCCGTCCCGGTCTCCCGGTGCTCCTCGCTCATCGTCACCTACGCCCGGAACAGGTGACGACGGATCGCCGCCACATTGCCGAAGATGCGAACCCCGAGCACGACCACCACACCGGTGGAGAGCTGCCCGCCCACACCCAACTGGTCACCCAGGTAGACGATAAGACCCGCCACCAGCACGTTCGAGATGAACGACACCACGAACTGCTTGTCGTCGAAGATCCGGTCAAGCTTCGCCCGCACACCGCCGAACACCGCGTCGAGCGCGGCCACCACAGCGATCGGCAGGTACGGCTGCAACGCAGCGGGCACGGTGGGGTCGAGGTACACCCCGAGGACCACACCGGCGAGCAACGCCAGCACCGCGATCATCGGCCACCTCCGGAGGGGCTGGGAGAGGTCCCCGAGCCGGACGGCCCGGGACTGGTCGAACCTGGGGCGACCGAACGCGACGGCGACGGGCTCGGACTCACCGAGGGCTCGGCGTAGCGTAGCCGTGGCTGCGGGGCGGACGGCAGCGTGAGGTCCTCGGCGTCCTTCACCCCGAACGACAGGCCGGTGGTCTTCGCCACCTGGCGCATCAAGTTCGCCGCCCGGCTGTCGTTGAAGCGGTCCCGCATCGACCCCGGGCCGATCGCAGCCACCTCGTACGGGCCGGTCACCGGACGGTAGTCGACCAGGATCGCCTCCCCCGCCGACCGGATCGTCGAGGTCGCCGTCAACCGCTGCCCGTTGATCGCGATCGCCTCCGCGCCGGCCGCCCACAGCCCGTTGGCCACTTTCTGCAGGTCGGAGTAGAGCACCCGCGGCGGGCCGGCGTCCGCCCCCGTAACGGCGTTCTTGTCCTCCGCCGCGTCGGCCAGCCGCACCACCACACCGTCACCGCGCACCCGGCCCAGCCCGGTGGCCGCTTCCAGGTTGCGCAGCCGGGACGCCTGGGAACCGCTCAGCGCCGCGTCCCGCTGCCGGCTCACCTCCTCGCGCAGCTGATCCGCGCGCGCGGTCAACCGGTCGGTCTCGCTCTCCCGCTGCTTGATCTCGGCGATCAGCCCGGCCCGTGCCTTCGCCCGGCTCGGCTCCTCCGCCACCGTCTCCCGGTAGGCGACGGCGAAGAGGAAGCCGATCGCCACGATCACCACCACGCTGACCGGGCGGGCCGCCATCCGGCGCCAGCGCGACGGGGATGCCTCCTGGCGCCGCTCCGCCGCGTCGCCGTAGCCGGGGTCGAGGGGGTTGCGGAACAGTTCGGTGAGGAAGTCCGGCGCGTACACCCGGGCGGAGGGGTCCCGACCGTCGCGAGGGGTGGGACTCATGCCGCCGCACCTCCGGAGCGGGTACGCATCGTGTGGACCAGGCGCCGGGCCTGTACCACGTACATCGCGCCGGCCACCCAGTAGAGCACCAGGCCCCACCAGGCGAGGCCCCAGCCGATCGCGCCGGCGACCGTGGCGGTACCCGGCGCCGCCGCGGCGAGGAGCAGGATCGGGAAGGCGGCCAGCAGGAGGAAGGTGGCGGTCTTGCCGACGTAGTGCACCGGCGGCGGGCCGTACCCGTATCGGCGCAGCACCGCCAGCGACCCGAGCAGGAGCAGCTCGCGGGCCAGTAGCGCCGCGGTGAACTGCCACGGCACCACCTCCCGCGCGGTGAACGCGAGCAGCGTGGCCAGGATGTAGAGCCGGTCCGCGAGCGGGTCGAGCAGCTCACCCAGCCGGCTGACCTGCTGGAGCCGGCGGGCGACCCAGCCGTCCACCCAGTCGCTGGTGCCGCCGATGGCCAGCACCACGATCGCCGCCACGTCGGCGCGGACCACGAGGAAGAGGTAGAGGAAGAGCGGTACGCCGATCAACCGGACGAAGCTGATGATGTTCGGAAGGGTGAGCACACGGTCCCCCACGACCGACTCCGTACCCCCGGAAGCCGGATGCTCTGCCCGAGCCGGCCGACGCGACACCGAACCCTCCCTTCGCAGCACGGTCCGGCGCCCGACCGAGGTCGGCCGCTCCGGAGGGACGTGCGCGTTGCCTGCCGGTCACGTGCCGGCGCCCTCTGCGATCCCGGGCTGGGACCTCCCCCGATACGGCCCACGATCGCTCGATCGTGGGCCGCTGAGTTGCGCTGCCACTATATCGGGCTCCCCGGCGTCGTCCCGGACCGTGTTTTCCGTAGCCGGGTTTCCCGTCGCCTTTTGTGCGGCATGGCACCACGCGTAAGGCGTCCTAGGACACTAGTTGAGGGGCGGTGAACGGCGGCGGACCCGAGGTGGCGGAGCAGAGATCAGGCGGTGCGGGCGGTCGAGTCAGCCCCGTGCTGCGCGGTGGCCGTCCCCGCCGCCTGGCTGAACGCCACCAGGGCCAGCAGCAGCTCGTGCTGCGCCCGGCCGGGCATCCGGTCCAGGACCGCCTGGACCGCCTGGTGCCGGCGCTCCCTCAGCTCCCGCAGCAGCGTCTCCGCCCCGGCGGTGGGGATCAGCCGGACCTCGCGGCGGTCCCGGGGATCGGCCACCCGGCGCACCAGGCCCATCGCCTCCAGCCGGTCGCAGAGCCGGATCGCCGACGACGGTACGACGTCCAGCAGCTCGGCAAGGCGGTTCACGTTGGCGTCCGGATTGGTCATGATCAGCGATAGGACCCGGAGCTGGGTCGGCGAGACACCGACCGTATGCCGGGACGCCGCCGCCTCGAGCACGCCGATGAGCGCCTCGGCAGCCACATCGATGGCCGCGGCAAGATTCGGAGGTCGCTCCACCCGCTGTCCCCTGCGATCGTCCGGTTCGTGCCCGCCCCGGCGTCCTCGTTACTGCTCACGCCCGTCGGCCCCGGAACTGGAGCCGCGCCAGTCCAGGCAGACGACAACCGCGTCGTCGCGGAGATCCGCGTCGGCGTGGTATGCGTGGAGTTCGCGCATCACCGTACCAACCGCCTCCGTCGCCGGCTGCAGCCTAGTGGACCGCATCGCCCGCGCCATGGCCCTTTCCCCGTAGGCCTCCCGGCCATCCGGTTGCGCCGCGTACACACCGTCGCTGACCACGAAGAGCCGGTCCCCCGGCTCCACGGCGACCTGCTGCACGTCGTACCGGGTCTCGGCGAACATGCCCAGCGGCAACTGCTGCTCCAGCGCGACCCGGCTGACCGTACCGCCGCGCAGCAGCATGACGTGCGGCGAACCCGCGTCGACCGCCCGCACCACACCATGGCGGGTGTCCAACTCCAGCAGCAGCGTGGCCACGTGCCGGCCCCCCCGGTGCTGGTAGTAGATCGTGTCCGAGGCCAGCTCCGCCTGGTCCACCAGGCTTCCGCCCGACCGGCGGGCGTTGCGCATGGCGTTGACCGTGACGGCGGTGAGCAACGAGGCGGCCAGCCCGCTGCCGGTGCCGTTGAGCACGCTGACGGTGAGCCGGTCACCGTCGACCGACCAGTCGAAATGGTCACCGCCGACGGTGTACGCCGGTTCGAGCTGGCCGGCGAGGAGGAACGCGCCGTGCGTGACGCTGCGGCCGGGCAGCAGGTCCCACTGCATCTCCGCGGCCATGCTCAGCCGTTCCCGGCGCCGCACCCGGCGGTACCGGTCGGTCTCCCGGTCGGCCGCCCGCAGCGCCACCGCCAGGTCGCCGGCGATGTCGTGAGCCTGCTCGACCGTCCCCGCGTCCGGCGACTCGGAAAGCTCGATCAGCAGCACCCCGAGCCGCTCGCCCCACACCGACAGCGGCAGGTAGATCCGGCAACGGCCGCGCTCTCCCCCGTCGAGCACCGGCTGCTGGCTGCTGAAGCAGCGCTGCGCCACGCCGTGGCAGGCGAGGAAACCGGCGCCGGGCAGCTCGGAATCGAGGACCGGCCACAGCCCGCTGAACCGGTAGTCGGCGATGAACACCTCGGTCCGGGACGCCTCCAGCGCCGCGCGGATCGCCCGGTCGGCGGCCTCCGCCAACTGGTCGGGCGGGGCCACGCGCAGGGCGCGCGACACCTGTCCGGGCGCATCCCGCATGTTCATCCTCCGAAGACGACTATTGCTACAGGGCAAGGATCATACGGAGGACGCCCCACGACGGGTCGGCCGGTCACGGCCGGGCTCCGGCACCGGCGTACCCGTGGGTGGGCTCGGCCGGTATCGGCCCGCCGACGGGTCCCCGGCAGCGATACTGGCCGCGGGCGTCCGGCGGCCAGGAGGTGCAGCGGTGGACTCGGCGAACGGCGCGGCGGTCGTGGTCGGTGTGGACGGCTCCGAGCCGGCCCTGCGGGCCGTACGCCTGGCGGCGGCCGAGGCGGCCCGGCGGCACCGCCCGCTGCGCGTGGTGCACGGGTTCATCTGGCCGCTGCTCCGGGTGGGCGTCGAGGCCCCCGCCGGCGGGCCGCCCGGCGGCGGGCTGCGCCATCAGGCGGAGGAGCTGGTCGCGGCGGCGGTCGCCGAGGCCGAGGC
>JBARAE010000538.1:0-2721 GCA_049791715.1 Micromonospora sp. | reverse complement strand
TCTCCCAGTAGATCCGCTGGCCGTCGCCGACGTCGAGCATGCCGTGGGTGGACGGCTCGATCGGTGGATGCATCGTGGTTCCCTCCCGCGGATCAGATACAACAGCGCTGTTACATTAGCGGACGTGACCGGAACCCCCGACCGCGAGGCCCTCGGCACGCTGCTGCGCCACGTGCTGGACCTGCTCGACGGCGACGTCGCCACCGTCTACGCCGACCTGGACCTCACCGAGTACCGGCCGCGTTTCTCACCGCCGCTGCGGGTGCTGGTGGCCGACGGTCCGCTGCCCATCCGGGACCTCGCGGCCCGGGTCGGGGTCACCCACTCCGCGGCCAGCCAGACCGTCGCCCAGATGAGCCGCGCCGGCCTGGTCACGCTCACCCCCGGCGCGGACGCCCGGCAGCGGATCGTCACGCTGACCGACCGGGCGTACGCGCTGCTGCCGGTCATCGAGGCGGAATGGGCCGCCACCACCACCGCGATGCGCGACCTGGACGCCGAACTGCCGGTGCCCCTGGCCGACGAACTGTACGCGGTGCTCGCCGCGCTGCGCCGCCGTTCCTTGCGCGACCGCATCGCCGAAGCGGGTCTGACGCCGGCTGACCGGGCAGATGCCCCCGGCGAGGCCGACTAGCCAGGCGGGACGCCTCCGCCGCTCCCAGCCGCCTCCGGTGATCCGAGGTGGCCCTCTTTGTAAAGGAGCGCCACGCCACGTTACCAAACTGGTACGTTAGGCGCGATTCCGGACAACTCGCCCTTCGCTGACGCCTGCGAACAGTGAGCCCGGACCCTGCGCAAGAGGAGGCTAGGTTGGTCGTCGCCACGCATCCGGCGGTCGGATCGGTACCGATCCCGGCGGCACGCCCGACGACCGACGGAAAGTTCCTGTCCGTGGGCGATCAGAAGCTGTTCGTCCGCGGGGTGACTTACGGGACATTCCGACCCCGTGACGGCGACGGCGAGTTCCCCCCGCCACCGGTGCTGGAGGCGGATTTCGCGGCGATGGCCGACAACGGCATCAACGCCGTCCGCACGTACACCGTCCCGCCTCGGTGGGTGCTGGACGCGGCGGCTGCCTGTGGGCTGCGTGTCATGGTGGGGCTGCCGTGGGAGCAACACGTGGCATTCCTCGACGACCGGCGCCGCGCCCGCTCGATCGAGCAGCGGGTACGGGCGGGGGTCCGCGCCTGCGCCGGCCACCCCGCCGTCCTCTGCTACGCCGTCGGCAACGAGATCCCGGCCCCGATCGTGCGCTGGCACGGCCGCCGCCGGGTGGAGCGCTTCCTCAAACGTCTCTACCGGGCAGTGAAACAGGAGGACCCCCAGGGACTCGTCACCTACGTCAACTTCCCGTCCACCGAGTACCTCGAACTGCCCTTCCTCGATCTGGTCACGTTCAACGTCTACCTCGAGTCCCAGGAGTCGCTGGAGGCCTACCTCGCCCGGCTGCAGAACCTCGCCGGCGACCGCCCGCTGCTGATGGCGGAAATCGGGTTCGACAGCCGCCGCCACGGCACGGACGAGCAGGCACGCGTGCTGCGGTGGCAGATCGAGACGGCGGCGGCTGCCGGCTGTGCCGGCGCGTTCGTGTTCGCGTGGACGGACGAATGGCACCGCGGCGGCCACGACATCGAGGACTGGGACTTCGGCCTCACGGCGCGTGACCGCCGGCCCAAGCCGGCACTGGACGCGGTGCGCGGGGCGTTCGCGACGCTGCCGCCCAGGCCGGCGGCGGACTGCCCCCGGATCTCAGTCGTCGTGTGCACGTACAACGGCCAGGCCACGTTGCGTGACTGCCTGGACGGGCTGCTGAAACTCGACTACCCCGACTACGAGGTGATCGTCGTCAACGACGGCTCCACCGACGCCACCGCGGCCATCGCCGCCGAATACCCCTATCGGGTGATCAGCACCGAGAACCGCGGCCTCAGCGCGGCTCGCAACACCGGCCTGCAGGCGGCGACCGGCGAGATCGTCGCCTACACCGACGACGACGCCCGTCCCGACCCGGACTGGCTGACCCAGCTCGCGCTCACCTTCCTCAGCACCGACCACGCCGGCGTCGGGGGTCCGAACATCCCGCCCCCCGGGGACGGCCCGGTCGCCGAGTGCGTCGCGAACGCTCCCGGCGGCCCGATCCACGTGCTGATCTCCGACCGGGAAGCCGAGCACATTCCGGGCTGCAACATGGCGTTCCGGAAGCGGTGCCTCGAGGCGATCGGGGGCTTCGACGTGCAGTTCCGTACCGCCGGCGATGACGTCGACGTGTGCTGGCGGCTCCAGGACCAGGGATGGACACTCGGCTTCAACCCGGCCGCCGTGGTCTGGCACCACCGGCGCAACTCCCTGCGCGCGTACTGGCGACAGCAGCGCGGGTACGGTCGGGCGGAGGCGCTCCTCGAGCGCAAGTGGCCCGAGAAGTACAACGGCCCGGGCCACCTGTCGTGGCAGGGGCGCCTGTACGGGCTGGGCCTGCTGCACACCGCGCTGCCCGCCCGCTGGCGGGTCTACCACGGCACCTGGGGCGCCGGCCTGTTCCAACGGCTCTATCGCCCGGCCGACGGGACCCTCGCGTCGCTGCCGCTGATGCCGGAGTGGAATCTGGTGCTGGCCGGGCTGGCCGCGTTGTCCACGTTGGGCATTGTCTGGCCGCCGCTGTTGCTCGCGCTGCCGGTACTCGGAGTGGGCCTGGCGTCGCTCGTGGTCCAGGCGGTCCGCGGG
>JBARAE010000537.1:0-3404 GCA_049791715.1 Micromonospora sp. | reverse complement strand
GGCTGGCGGCGGCCCGGCGGGCGGTACGCGTCGTCGTCGACCCGTCGGTGCGGACGCGCGTGCTGCCGCTGGGCCGGCCAGCGCACGTGGTCGAGTTCGCCCCGCCGCGCAACCTGGCGATCGGCCCCGAGACGCCGTGGGGGATCGCCGGCCCCCTCACCGACCTGCTCCCCGGCACCACCACCGCCCGGTACGCCGAGGACGACGTCCCCGCCGACCCGACCACCGGCGCGGCCGGGCGCCCGGTCGTCCTGGTCGTGCGGGACCTGCACCGGTACGACTGGATGCGGGCCGCGGTGGCCCGGGCGCTGGCCGTCCGGCCGGACGCGGTCGTGGTCGAGCTGGGCGTCCCCGAGCTGGTCACCGGCGCCGTCCACGTCGCCACCCACGGCGCGACCCGGGCCGCAGCCCGCGCCGCCGCCGAACTTCTCACCGGAGCCCGTTGACGCTAGGGCTGGGTGGTGACCAGGTCGCCGTACTCGGGATGGCGCTTGATGAACGCCGCCACGAACGGGCACTGGGGCACCACCCGGCCGCCGCGCTCGCGGATCTGGTCCAGGGTGCCCCGGACCAGCGCCGCACCGACGCCCATGTTCTGGAAACGCTGGTCGACCTCGGTGTGGGTGAAGACAAGCACCTCGCCCCGGGGGATGTAGGCGGTGAATCCGGCCAGCGCGTCGTCGACCAGGATCTCGAAGCGGTGCTTGGCGGGGTTCTCCTCGACCAGGAAGCTCACCCGGCCATTCTCCCCCCGCCGTCGACCAGCCGGTCCAGTTCGGCCAGCAACCGGTCCACCTCGTCGACGGTGTTGTAGTGGTAGACGCTGGCCCGGACCGCCCCGCCGCTGTCGCGCAGCCCCATCGTCCGGAAGTACTCGTAGGCGTAGTAGTCGCCGGAGGACAGGCAGAAGCCGGCCGCGCCCAGCGCCGCCGCGGTCTCCGCCGGCGTCAGCCCGGCCACCCGGAACGACACCGTCGGGCAGCGCCGCGCCGGGGAGCCGTACACGGTGACCGCCGGCAGCGCGGCCAGCCCGGCGAGCAGCCGGTCGAAGACCGCCTCCTCGTGGGCCTGCGCGGCGGTCATGGCGGCCCGCACCCGGTCCCGCCGGCTCCCCGCCGCCTCCGGGTCCAGGGTGGCCAGGTGGTCCACCGCGGCGGCCACCCCGGCCAGCAGCGGGAAGCTCGGCGTGCCGTACTCGAACCGGTCCGGCACCGCATCGGAGGAGGGGATCAGCTTCGCCGGGCGCAGCGCCTCCCACCGTGCCGGGTCGGCGACCATCGCCGCCAGGTGCGGGCCGGACCACTTGTAGGCGCTGGTGACCAGGAAGTCCGCGCCGAGGGAGGCGACGTCGGTGGGGCCGTGCGGCACCGCGTGCACTCCGTCGACGCAGACCAGCGCGCCGACGGCGTGCGCGGTCTTGGCGATCGCGGCCACGTCGGGCGTGGTGCCGATGGCGTTGCTGCCGGCGGTCACCGCGACCAGCCGGGTCCGCTCGCCCACCAGGTCGGCGTACTGGCCCGCGGGCAGCTCGCCGGTGGCCGGGTCGAACTCCGCCCAGCGCACCGTCGCCCCGGCCGCCTCGGCGGCCTGCACCCAGGGCCGGACGTTCGCGTCGTGGTCGAGCCGGGAGACCACCACCTCGTCGCCCGGCCGCCAGCCGGCACCCAACGTGCGAGCCAGGGTGTACGTCAGCGCGGTGGCGCTCGGCCCGAGCACCACCCCGTCCGGTCGGGCGCCCACCAGGTCGGCCACCGCCGCGCGGGCCGCCGCGACCAGCTCCAGCGAGCGGCGACCGGGGACGAAGGCGGTGCTGCGGTTGCCCACCGCGGTACGCATCGCGCCGGCGACCGCGTCGATCACCGGCCGGGCGGTCTGGGTGCCGCCGGCACCGTCGAAGTGGACGAAGCCCTCGGTCAGGGCGGGGTAGGCGGCGCGGGTCCGGGCGATGTCGAAGGGCATGCGAGGCACCCTAACCCGGCCGGTGGTGATCACCGGGAGGTGGCGGCCCGGGAACGTCTCGTACCCTTGCCCGGTGACGACCCGACACGTTTCCCCCTCGCTGACCCCCATCCGCCGGGCCGCCGGTCTGCTGGCCGGCCTCACCCTCGGCGCGGCGCTCCTCGCCGGCTGCAGCTCCGACGGTGCCGACACGGACTGCAGCCTGGACGCCTGCACCGTCACCTTCGACCGCGGCGTCGACGCGAGCGCCAGCATCCTCGGCGTCGAGGCGAAGCTGGTCGCCGCCCAGGGTGACCAGGTGACCGTCGAGGTCGCCGGGGAGCAGCTCTCGCTCACCGTCGGCCAGCAGGCCACCGAGGTCGCCGGCTTGCAGGTCAGCCTGGACAGCGTCACCGACCAGCAGGTCGTCGTCCGGGTGGCCCGCGACACCAGCAGCTGACCGGCCCCGACGGCGGTGGCCGACGTTTGGAAATCTTCGCATCCGGAGATTGAGGCGCCATGTCACTCACCCGGAACGCCGAAGCCGCCGCCTCGCAGGCCGCGAACAGCCGGTGGCTCGAACTGTTGGCCCGCGCCGGATTCATCGGCTACGGCATCGTGCACCTCCTCTTCGCCTGGTTGGCGCTCCAGATCGCGTTCGGCAGGTCGTCGGGCAAGGAGGGCAACCAGAACGGCGCCCTGCGCACCCTGGCGGATCAGCCGATGGGCAAGTTCCTGCTGATCGCGATCGCGGTCGGCCTGATCGCGATGGCGATCTGGCAGGCGCTGGAGGCCGTCGTCGGGCACCGGTTCCTGCGGGGTAAGGACCGGCTCTTCGAGCGGCTCACCTCGGTCGTCCGCACCGTGGTGTTCCTCTGGCTCGCCTGGACCGCGATCAAGGTGTTCCAGGGCGCCTCCTCCAACAGCGCCGACAAGCAGGAGGCGCTCACCGGCAAGCTGATGACCTCGACCGGTGGCCGATGGCTCGTCGGGCTGCTCGGGCTGGTGCTCGCCATCGTGGGTATCGGCATGGTCGTCTACGGCCTGAAGAAGAAGTTCGAGCGGAACCTCAAGACCGGCGAGATGAGCCCGAAGACGCACACCCTGGCCCGTCGCCTCGGCATGGCCGGCTACGCGGCCAAGGGCACGGTCATCGCCATCACCGGGATCCTGATCATCGTCGCCGCGGTGAAGTACGACCCGGAGAAGGCCCGGGGGCTGGACGCCGCCCTGCGTACGCTGCGGGACCAGACCTACGGCCCGGTGCTGCTGACGCTGATGGCGCTCGGCATCGCCGCCTTCGGCCTCTACTGCTTCCTCCAGTCCCGGTATCGCAGGGTCTGACCTGGCCGACTCCGGGACCGCCGGGCATCATTGGGCCTTTGCCTCGACGCACCGCGCCCGGCCAGAGGGAGACAACCTGTGCAGAACCACCTCGAAACGATCGCCGCCGCGCTGGGCGCGGC
>JBARAE010000536.1:0-5420 GCA_049791715.1 Micromonospora sp. | reverse complement strand
GGCCGGGACGTGTCGTCCCGGCCCGCCTCGCGTAAGAACTGGATCAGCCGGCCAGTCGACGGCGGGTGACCGTCAGCGCGGCCGCCCCCGCGGTGATCAGCGCGACGCCTGCGAGCGCCATGCCGATCGCGTTGGTGCCGGTGATCGGCAGCCCGCCACCGCTGCCGCCGGCTGCCGCCTGGCTGCCACCGCCACCGCCCGCGACCGGGCCGCCGCCGCTGCCGCTGTGGTCGTCGCCCCCCTGGTCGTCGTCACCCTGCTCGTTCCCGCGGGTGAAGGCGGAGGCGAGGCTGGCCACCGTGGCGTCCCGGGTGGTCAGCGGCGCGAGGTGGAACTTCTGCTCGATCGTGGCGAGGACCGAGGTGGTGTCGTGCGGCGTGCTGTCCACGCTGAACGGCTCGGCCAGGCGCGGCGAGAGCACCAGTGCGGGGATCCGGGTGCCCGGGCCCCAGACGTCGCCCTTGGGCGGGGAGACGTGGTCCCACTGCCCGCCGAACTCGTCGTAGGTCACGACCACCATGGTGTGCTTGGCCTGCTTACCGCCCTCGATCGCCTTGAGCAGCTCGACCAGGTGGTCGCTGCCGGTGGCCTCGGAGGCGTAGCCGGGGTGCTCGTTCTCCTCGCCGACCGGCTTGACGAAGCTGACCGGCTTGAGCTTGCCGGCCTTCGCCGCCGCGATGAACTCCACCTCGTCGCGCAGGTGCTTCGCGCGGGCCTCGGTTCCGGGGGCGTACTGCTTGAAGTAGTTGAACGGCTGGTGGTGGAACTGGAAGGTGGCGTCCGGGCAGTACGGGTAGACCGCGCCGGTCATGGTGCGCGGGTCGGCGCAGGTCTTGCCGTCGCTGCCGTTGGTCCAGCCGGCCCCGCCGGCGTTGCCGCTGGCGTTGTCCCAGCCACCGGCGTACCAGGCCCAGTCGACGTGCTTGGCGGAGAGTCGGTCACCGATCGTGGCGTAGGTCAGCGCCGGCATCCGCCGGTCGTTCGCCGTGCCCGGGCTGTACGGCTGGTACCAGGGCTGCACGGTGTTGATCGCGAAGTCGCCGCAGACCGCCACCTTGCAGGAGCCGTCCGCCTCGGGCGCCTGGGTGAGCGGGCCGTCGGTCGCCGGACCGACCGCCTGGTACAGCGGGTAGGACTTCGGCATTCCGTTGGCGTCGACGACGGAGTTCTTGCCCGCCGCAGTGGTCTTGTCCGTCCACACCGGCGTACGGGCGGCGATCAGCCACTGGTGGTTGAGGAACGAGCCCCCGAAGGCAGCCTGGAAGAAGTTGTCCGCGATCGCGTAGCGCGGCGCGTCGGGGCCGTGCAGGTATCGGTAGATGGGCAGCGACGTGGTGCCGTAGTGGCCCATGGTCAGGCCGAGGGCGTCGCTGCCGGTGACGTACCGGTTCTGCTGGCCGCCGTTGATCTGGTACTGCTCCTGGTAGAAGCGGTGCACCAGGTCCTCGGTGCAGCCGCCGGGGGTGCCGGTGCCGTTCAGCCAGCCGTTCGGCTTGTACGGCCCGTTCAGCACCGGGCAGGTGGTGTCCTCGGGCTTGATGTAGTCCTCGATGCTGAACGGCTTGTTCGGGAAGATGCCGCCGCTGCAGTCGGTCTTGATGGGCGGCAGGTTCACGTCGTTCTGCGGCAGGCAGGCCAGCGGCTTGCCGTCCTGGCCGACCTGGACGGTGTGGTCCGGCGCCGCCTTGCTCAGCCCGTTGACCCCCTCCCAGTCGCCGAAGAGGTTGTCGAAGCTGTGGTTCTCCTCGTAGATGACCACGATGTTGGTGATGCCGGCCAGCGCCGAGTGGTCGTCGGCCGCGAAGGCAGCCGACGGTCCGGGGACGGCGACGGCAGCAGCGACGGCCAGCGCGGCGCAACCGGTCAGCACCCGGCGCGCGTGGGAACGGATGGACACGAAGCCTCCCGTGGACAGGGAATGACACGCGGAGCCTAGGGGCTCTTGCCGAACGACAAGCGTCGACCGATTGAACTCTATCGACCGCCGCGCCTGGGCGGAACCATCGCGTCGCATCCCACTGAAACCCGGCGGCGGGCCCGCTTCCGGGATCCCTGCCTTCCGTGCGAGCAGTCGATCAAGCTGCCTTGAAGACCGCGTCCAGGTGCCACTCCAGGAACTCACGATTCGGCCGGTCGGCACGCCGGTCCGGCAGAGCGATCTCGCTGCCTGCCCTGGCATAGAACTGGTCACCGTTGCCAAATTCCGTCCGCAACCGAGGGCTGACCATTAGCCGGTACTTCGGATCCACACCGAGGTAGCCCCGATCGAAGAGGATGTGGACGTCCGACTTCAGGAGCAGGCCGTTGTCCACGCGATGCTCGCCCCCCTTTGGCAGCGGCCGGATATGCGCGGCCTGCAGAACCGGCTGCACTTTGTTTCCGGTGATGGCGCAGCGCCGGCTGTACGCCCCTAGGACCACAGCCTTGAAAGACTGCTGGCCGAGGCGTTGTGGCACAAGCCGTGGATCGCCGTACACCGGCCCTGGGCGGTGCCACGGCTCGCTCAGGTCGATCTCGACAGTGGTACCGAGCAGCCGGTGCATCAGCAGTTCGAAGTATCCGCCGATGGACGCGTCGGCGAGCTCGTAGGTCTTCCCCTGCACCACGTTCGCTGCGAAACCGGGCGGCGAATCGACCGTGGACTCGTTCGGGAAGAAGACGGTGTCGCGCACAAAGATACAGCCGATGACGGGGTCTTCATCCAGACCGATGGACTGCTTGCGGTACCGACCGACGCTGCGCCGCATCTCGTCGAGGCTGGAAACACCGTTGGCTTCGCCGAAGAGCTCCCATGCCTCAGAGATCCGAAGCTGGGTAAAGCCGCTGAAGAAGCCGCCACCCACCACCCGGTTGAGGGGATAGTGGGCCTTGAAGAAGAACGGCTCGCCCGGGGTGAGTGCCCGAAATGCGCCGCCGGACGGTCGCCAGAAGTTGACCTCGTTGAGGCTCGGACGAGCTGCCAGGAACTGATACCACTTCTCGTCCGTCACCCCGACGAAGGCCTTCACGTGGACCAGCGTGCATCCGAGTTGATCTCCTCACCACCGCCCAAACGGCCACTACTTCATCCATCGCGTCCACAGCGACCAGGAGCGTGGATTGCCTCAGGGCTCCCGCATCCAGGTCTTGGGATCGGTGACAAAAACACCCTTGCCCTGCTGGCGGCGGATCACCCGCAGTGCCTCCAGCCGGGCGTAGGACATCTGCACGGTTCCGTGGCTGACGCCGTATTTCTCGCGCAACTCGCTGATCGCGGGCAGCCTGTCTCCCGGTTTCAGCTTCTTGGACCTGACGTCGGCGATCACATCGTCGGCGATGCGCCAGTAATCCGGCACTTCTCGCATGGCACTCCTCGCGTGGCGATCCGATTCGATCACACCGCGATGCGCCTAACAAGCGACGTTGACTCATCTGACATGTCTAGATATGTTGGAGGCGAGCCGCTCCTCGCGTGGCAACGAGTTCGGCTCATCCCCCTGGTCGGGGCGGGTGTGCACGCTCGTCCCGACCCACCCGGACCACTCCGCCGACGTACCGCCGATCAGGGCTGCGGCGGCGGAGCGGGCGGGCCGTGCGCGGCCGGCGTGCGGACGGCCCGCCCTTCCAGACCCACCTCCGGAAAGGACCGTCGTGGCCCAGGTGTATCGAGCTGGACAGGTCTATGGCCAGCCCACCCGGCTGACCCCGCACGAGGTGCGGACCAGCACGTTCGCTCCGCGTGGGCGCGGGCTCGACCCCGATCAGGTACGCGCGTTTCTGGCGCTGGTGGCCGACGAACTGAACGACCTCCAACAGCAGGTACGGATGCTCGGTCAGGAGAACGAGCGGCTCAAGCGGGCGCTGCGCGACTGGCAGACCATGCACGCCCGGGGTGCCGACCCGACGAGGGGCACTGGTAGCGGTGCGACCGAAACCCGACGACCTACTGCGCGTCGACGGCCGCGCCTCGGTGCAATTCGCCGGCGGCCGCGCCCTGACCCTCCGGGTGGTCTCGGTGTGCGACCGACCCACGTACGCCGGCTGGCTCTGGCTCACCGGCTATGTCATAAACCGCGCCGGCCAGGCGACCGTCAGGCGGGAGGTCTACATCCAGCTCGCCGGCCTGCGCCGGCATGCACCCATGGCGCACCCACACTGTCGGGTCGGCAGCACCGGAGTGTCCGCCTCTCGGTGAGCCGTCATGCCGGCACCGCCGGAAGCATGAGCCGTCAACGGGGGTTGAGCGGCTCCGGCTGGGGCTGCCGGGCCCGTAGGAAGGCGCCCAGGCCGAGTCCGTCCTCAGTGGCGAGGAACGCGCCGCGGGCGTTCAGCAGCGCCTCGTCGGCGTGCTCCATGCAACCCCACACCGTGTCGCCCCACGAGTCGGCGAGCTTCACCTCGGCCGGCTCCGGGCAGACCTCGCCTCGCGGGCCGCCGATCTGGCAGCGGGCCGGCGCACCACCGCGGCGGCTCACCGCCTCGGCCGCCTCCCGCATCAGCGAGAACCGGGCCTCGCTGCCGGTGCGCTCGACCCGGGCCTGCGCGGGAACCGCGCGGCGCTGCCCGAAGAGCAGGACGTTGCCGTCCGGGTCGACGGTCCGGCACTCCCCGCCGGGGGCGTGCTCGGGATAGCCGACCCGCTCGACCGGGCGGCCGGCCGCGGTCAGCCGCTCGATCGTGGCCGGCAGGTCGTCGACGTAGAGGTAGATCAGCAGCGGCAGCTCGACGGTGACCAGCCGCGGCGTGACCGCCGCGAGGAGCAGCGTCAGCCGGCCGCACTGCAGGTAGGACCAGCGGGACTCGCCGTCGCCCCCGGTGCGCAGTTCGGAGTAGCCGAACAGCTCGTAGAACTCCCGTGCAGCGTCGGCGTCCGCGACGTACAGCACCGGCACCTGGGCCTGCACTCCGTTATGCACCGCGTCACTCTACCTACGGCGGATCTGGAAATCAGGTCTTGGGGATCGGGTTTTTTCGGGTAGAACCGGCGGCCCGGCCGGGAACGGTGACCCTGGTCACGGGCCACGTTCTGCGCTACCGTGCCAACCAATCGTTTGGTTGGCGGCGGCGCGAGGGAGGTCCGGTGACGCAGACGCAGACGCCGTGGAACCCACGCCGCCTCACCGCCGTCGCCGTGGACCTGCCCGAGGGAGTCACCCCGGCCGGTACGCGCGGACGCATCCTGCACGCGGCGCTGAAACTCTTCGCCGAGTACGGCTTCTTCGGCGCCTCCATCCGTGACATCGCCCGCGAGGTCGGCATCAACTCGGCCACCCTCTACGCGCACTTCCCGGCCAAGGAGCACGTCCTCGCCGAGCTGATCCAGCTCGGCCACGAGGAGCTGCGCCGGCGCATGCGGACGGCGGTCGCCGAGGCGGGCCCGCACCCGGCGGACCAGCTCGGGGCGCTGGTCCGGGCGCAGGTGCTCGTGCACACCGACTACC
>JBARAE010000535.1:0-3390 GCA_049791715.1 Micromonospora sp. | reverse complement strand
CCGCCCCGGTCCGGTCGGGTGGTCATCCCGCTCATGCCAACCCGAGCTGCTTGAGCACGTCGGCCACTGCCTTGTCCTGCTCGGTGAGGAAGGTGCCGAACTCGTCGCCGGTGACGAAGGCGTCGGTCCAGCCGCGCTTGGTGAGCTCGGCCTTCCACTCGTCGGACTCGTGCATCTTGGTCAGGACGTCGATCCAGACCTTCTTGTCGGCGTCGCTGATGCCGGGCGGCGCGACGATGCCGCGCCAGTTGGTGAAGACCAGGTCGATGCCGGACGACTTGAGGGTCGGCACCTCCTTCAGGGCCTCGATCGGCGCCTCGCTGGTCACCGCGAGGACCCGGATCTGGCCGGCCTCGACCTGGTCGAGGAACTCGCCGAAGCCGCTGGCACCGAAGGCCACCTTGCCGCCGAGCACGGCCGGCAGCAGCTCGCCGCCGCCGTCGTACGACACGAAGTTGACCTGCTTGGGGTCGATGCCGACGGTCTTCGCGAGCTGCATCGGCAGCAGGTGGTCCGGGCCGCCGGGCGACGAGCCGCCGCCGACGGCGATGCCCTTGGGGTTGGCCTTCCAGGCCGCCACCAGGTCGTTGATGGTCTTGTACGGGGAGTCCTTCGGCACCACGATGGCGCCGGCCTCCTCGATCAGCTTCGCCAGCGGGGTGGTCTGGGTCAGCGTCGCCGCCGACTTGGAGGTGTACGAGGCACCGACCACGCCCAGCCCCATCTGCATGGCGAGCTTGCCGTTGCCCTTCTCGTTCACGGTCCGCTGGAGGCCGACCGTGCCGCCCGCGCCGGGCAGGTTGAAGACCTGCACGCCGGTGGCAATCTTGCCGTCCTCCATCACCTTGGCCGCGGTCCGGGCCGTGGTGTCGTACCCGCCGCCGGGCGTGTTCGGCACCATGATCCGCAGACCGCTGACCGGCTTGCCGTCGTTGCTGGAGCCGCCCTCGTTCTTGTCGGCGGTGGCGCCACAGGCAGCCAGGGCCAGCGCCGAGGCGGCGGCGACCCCCATGACCAGCACGTTTCTCCTAGTTGCCATCTTGTTTCTCTTTCATTTCGAATGAGTCCAGCGGCAAGATGGTGGCCTCTGCGCGGGCCGCCTGTCTGCGTTGTGTCACCAGCGGAAGTTGAGGTCTTTGTGGTCGCGATCACGTCCCGCCGCCGAACCCTGGCCGGGCAGCTGCTGGTCCTCCAGCTCGCGATCATCGTCGTGGTGCTGGTGGCCGTGGCCGCTGTCTCGCTCGCCCAGTCGGCGGCCACCTTCAACCGGGTCGAGGGGCGCCGCGTCGCCGCCCTCGGCGAGCAACTCGCCGGCAGCGCGCTGCTCCGGGACCGGCTCAACCGGGTGGCGCCCGCCGAGTCGATCGCCCCGCTGGTGCAGAACACCCTGACCCAGTCCGGCGTCACCTCGGTGACCGTGGCCGACGCCCGCGGCCGGGTGGTCAGCTCCACCAACCCCACGCTGGTGGGCAGCCCGGTGGTGCTCGGCGACCCCCAGGTGGCGCAGGGCCGGAGCTGGTTCGGCGAGCTGGAGGTCGACGGGTCGCGCGAACTGGTGGCCCAGGTGCCGGTGCTCGGCGCCCGGGAGGAGAACCTCGGCCGGTACCTGGGCGTGGTGGTGATCGGCGAGGCGTCGCCGACCTGGTCGCAACGGCTGGTCGGCGCCTCGTCGTACCTCTTCACCTACCTCGGGATCGCGAGCGCGCTCGGCGTGATCGGGTCCTGGCTGCTGGCCCGGCGGATCAAGCGGCAGACCCTCGGCCTGGAGCCACGGGAGATCGCCGGGCTGGCCGAGCACCGGGAGGCGCTGCTGCACGGCATCGCCGAGGGGGTGATCGCGCTGGACCCCCAGCGGCGGATCACGCTCGTCAACTCCGTCGGCCGGCGCCTGCTCGACCTGCCTGAGGACTGCCTCGGTCGGAGCCTGTCCGAGCTGCGGATCTCCGGCCGGCTGCGGGACGTGCTCGCCGGCACCGGACCGGAGGCGCGCGACCAGGTGGTCGTCCGGGGCGGCCGGGTACTGGTGATGAACCGGATGACGATCACCAAGGACGGCCGCCGGCTGGGCTCGGTGACCACCCTGCGGGACCGGACCGAACTGGCCCGGCTGGAGCGCGAGATAGGCTCCTTCCGGAGCACCACCGAGCTGCTCCGGGCACAGACCCACGAGTTCGCCAACCAGTTGCACACCATCTCCGGGCTGATCCAGATCGGCGAGCACGACGAGGTGGTCCGGTACGTCGACGCGCTCAGCCGGCACCGCGCCTCGCTCGACCTGACCGTCACCAGCCGGATCCACGACACGGCGGTCGCCGCCCTGCTGATGGCGAAGTCGGCGGTGGCCGCGGAGCGCCGGGTGGAGCTGCGGATCTCCGAGCGGACCGGGCTCGACCGGCTGGACCCGGAGGTCTCGGCGGACGTTGCCACGGTCGTCGGCAACCTGGTGGACAACGCGATCGAGGCGATCGCCGGTGGCCGGGAGGCGGTGATCGAGGGGCCCGCCTGGGTGGAGGTCGAGCTGCGGCAGGATGCGTCGTCGGTGGAGATCGTGGTGCGCGACTCCGGCCCGGGGGTCGCCCCCGAGCTGGCCCAGGAGGTCTTCACCCACGGGTTCACCACCAAGGCGGCCCAGGGCGGCGAGCGGGGCATCGGGTTGGCGCTGACCCGGCTGGTCTGTCACCGTCGCGGCGGTGAGGTCGCGGCGACGAACACCGAGGAGGGGGCGATGTTCACCGCCCGGATCTCGGTGTCGCGTGCGTTGGAGGAGGCTCGATGATCGACGTACTCGTCGTCGACGACGACTTCATGGTGGCCCGGATCCACCGCGGGTTCGTCGAGCGGATCGACGGCTTCCGGGTCGTCGGCACCGCCAGCACCGGCGAGCAGGCCCTGGCCGCGGTCGACGAACTCCGCCCCGACCTGGTGCTGCTGGACCTCTACCTGCCCGACATGTTCGGCCTCGACGTGGTGACCCGGCTGCGGGCCGCCCGGCACGACTGCGACATCCTGGTGATCAGCGCCGCCCGGGAGGCGGAGGCGGTCCGCCGGGCGGTCCGCTACGGCGCCGTCAACTACCTGCTCAAGCCGTTCGGCTTCGACGAGCTGCGGACCCGGCTGGAGCAGTACGCAACCCGCCGCAGGGCGCTGGGCGCCACGGTGGTCAGCGACCAGGCCGACGTCGACCGGGTGCTCTCCCGCAGCGGTTCGGTCGCCACCCCGACCCTGCCCCGCGGGCTGAGCACGGAGACCGCCGAGCTGGTCGAACGGGCGCTCCGTGAGCACACCGGCACCCTCTCGGCCGCCGAGTGCGCCAACCAGGTGGGCATCTCCCGGGTCAGCGCCCGCCGCTACCTGGAGCATTTCTCGGGCGCCGGTCGGGCGGAGGTGACC
>JBARAE010000534.1:0-3132 GCA_049791715.1 Micromonospora sp. | reverse complement strand
CGAAGAGAGAGTCATGTCCAACTTCACCGCCGCGGACGTCAAGAAGCTCCGCGACCTCACCGGCGCCGGCATGATGGACTCCAAGAAGGCGCTGACCGAGGCCGAGGGCGACTTCGACAAGGCCATCGAGATCCTGCGCGTCAAGGGTGCCAAGGACGTCGGCAAGCGGGCCGGCCGCACGGCCGCCAACGGCCTGATCGCGCACTCCGGCAAGTCGCTGCTCGAGCTCAACTGCGAGACCGACTTCGTCGCCAAGAACGACGCCTTCATCGCGCTCGCCCAGCAGCTGGTCGAGCACGGCGAGCGCAGCGGCGTGAGCACCGCCGAGGAGCTGCTGGCCAGCACCATCGACGGCAAGCCGGTCGCCGACCTGATCCAGGAGCAGTCCGCCAAGATCGGCGAGAAGCTGGTGCTCAACCGGTTCGCCAAGCTGGAGGGCAACACCGCGGTCTACCTGCACCGCAAGAGCCAGGACCTGCCGCCGGCGGTCGGTGTGCTGGTGGAGTACACCGGCACGTCCGACGAGGCCGGGGACGCGGACGCCCGCGGCGTGGCGATGCAGATCGCCGCGATGCGGCCGAAGTACCTCAACCGGGACGAGGTGCCGGCCGAGGTCGTCGAGTCCGAGCGGCGCATCGCCGAGCAGACCGCCCGCGAGGAGAACAAGCCCGAGGCGGCGCTGCCGAAGATCGTCGAGGGCCGGGTCAACGCCTTCTTCAAGGACTTCGTCCTGGTCGAGCAGGCGTCGGTCGCCGACAACAAGAAGACCGTGAAGCAGATGCTGGCCGAGGCCGGCATCGAGGTGACCCGCTTCCTGCGGTTCGAGGTCGGCCAGGCCTGAGCCGCCGGATCGGGCGCGTGACGCGCCCGTGGGCATAACGTCGACGAGGAGACCGCTGGTGTACGTGACAGGCACCGCGGCCTCCTTGTCACATAGGGTCGGCAGCGGCAGGTACGCGGCGCACGTGACGTGCGCGAGGAAGGGCGGGGCGGATGACGCAGGTTGTGAGTGACCGGAGCCTGGCGGCGGATGATCCGACCGCCCCTCCGCCCGGCCGGGCTCGCCGGGTGGTGCTGAAGCTTTCCGGCGAGGTCTTCGGCGGCGGCGCGATCGGCGTCGACCCCGACGTCGTGCAGGCCATCGCCCGTCAGATCGCCACCGTGGTCCGTCGCGGCGTGCAGGTCTCCGTGGTGGTCGGCGGCGGTAACTTCTTCCGCGGTGCCGAGCTGCAGAAGCGCGGCATGGACCGGGCCCGGGCCGACTACATGGGCATGCTCGGCACGGTGATGAACTGCCTGGCCCTCCAGGACTTCCTGGAGAAGGAGGGCATCGAGACCCGGGTGCAGAGTGCGATCACCATGGCCCAGGTCGCCGAGCCGTACATCCCACTGCGGGCGATCCGGCACCTGGAGAAGGGCCGTGTGGTCATCTTCGGTGCCGGCGCCGGTATGCCGTACTTCTCCACCGACACCGTCGCCGCGCAGCGGGCGCTGGAGATCCGCGCCGACGTGGTGCTGATGAGCAAGAACGGCGTGGACGCGGTCTACACCGCGGACCCGCGGATCGACCCGACCGCCAGCAAGCTCGACTCGATCACCTTCTCCGAGGTGCTGCGCCGCAACCTGCGGGTGGCCGACGCCGCGGCGTTCAGCCTCTGCATGGAGAACGGCCTGCCGATGCTGGTCTTCGGCGCGCAGGGCGACGACACCATCGTCCGCGCCGTCGGCGGTGAGAAGATCGGCACTCTGATCACCGCCTGAGCGGCTCCGCCGACGACAGCAGCGGTCCTCCGACACCACAGCAGAGCCCACGACGAGCAACAGAAGGAGGCGAGGAGACCGGTGATCGACGACACCCTCCTCGAGGCCGAGGAGAAGATGGACCGTGCCATCGAGCACGCCAAGGAGGAGTTCGGCGCCATCCGCACCGGTCGCGCCAACGCCGCCATGTTCTCCAAGATCATTATCGACTACTACGGCAGCCCGACCCCGCTGCCGCAGATGGCGTCCATCGGCGTGCCCGAGCCGCGCATGGTGATCATCAAGCCGTACGACAACTCGCAGATCAACGCCATGGAAAAGGCGATCCGCGACTCGGACCTCGGCGTGAACCCGAACAACGAGGGCAACCAGCTCCGCATCCTGCTCCCGCAGATGACCGAGGAGCGCCGCCGCGAAATGATCAAGGTGGCCCGGCACAAGGGTGAGGAGGCCAAGGTGGCCATCCGCAACATCCGCCGGAAGGGCAAGGAAGAGCTGGACCGCCTGGTCAAGGACGGCGAGGTCGGCGAGGACGAGGGCCGCCGCGCCGAGAAGGACCTGGACGACCTGACCCAGCGCTACGTGGCCAGCGTCGACGAGCTGGTGAAGCACAAGGAGACCGAGCTGCTCGAGGTCTGAGCCGCAGGACCTGCCACGGCACCGGTGTGCCGCCGCCCTCGACGGGTGGCGGAGCCCGGTGCCGTTCGTCGTGGTGGGGCCATCGTCCGCCGTGCCGGGTTCCCGGGTGCAGTAGGCTCGGCACGATTCCCCCAACACTGGGTCAACGGCGGGGATCGGCCGGCCGTCGGGCCGGTCAACCGGAACAGTCGCGCCTGTAGGGGATGGTCTTGGTCTTGCGTCATGTGGTGGAACTCGTACCGCATCCGCTCGGTGCGTGATGTCCCACCTCGACCCCTACGGCGGTGCCGAGCCTCGCGGCTGGGACCGGCCCGACCGTCCCCCCGCGCCGCCCTGGCCGCAGTCCGAGCCGGAGCCGGGCTCCTGGCGACGGCCCGGCGGCGATCCCGCGCTGTACGCGGAGTCGCACGGCCGTCCCCAGCCGCCGGCTGACCCGTACGCCCGGCCCCGACCGGACGACCGGTACGACGCCCCGCACGGCGGGCGGCCCGGCCCGTACGACGACCGACCGCGTAACGGCCGTCCCGGGCGGGAGCCCGACGACCTGCGGTACCGCGACGACCGGGGCTACCGGGACGCCGGCCGCGACGACCCGTGGCACCCGGGGCCAGGTGCGGACCCCGGCCACGAACGGGGTGGACCGGGGCGCGCCTACCCCGACCCCCGCGACGACGAGTATCCGACCGCCCAGATCGCACCGGTGCGCGCCGAGCCCGACGCCGGGCCGGAGCC
>JBARAE010000533.1:0-8780 GCA_049791715.1 Micromonospora sp. | reverse complement strand
TTGTCAACCACGTGGTAGAGGTACACCTCCCGCGGCCGGCCGTCCTTGCCGAGGCCGGTGACCCAGGTGCCGGCGCAGGTCCTGCCACGCATCTTCTCGCCCAGCGTGGCCGGGTCAGGCAGGCAGGCGGCCACCACGTCCCGCGGCGACACCTCGGCCCCGCGCACGGTGACCGGCGTGGTGGAGTCAAGACCCAGCTTGTGTAGCGTCCTGAGCACCTCGATGAACTCGTCGCCCAGGCCGTACTTGAAGGTGACCCGCTTCGCCTTCACCCAGCGCGGGATCAACAGCACCTCCTCGTGCTCGACGTTGACGCACTCGACCGGGCCGATTCCCTCCGGGAAGTCAAAGACCTCCGGCTCGCTGAATGGAGCGGTGGTGTACCAGCCACGCCCGGCCTCCCAGACCACCGGCGGGTTGAGGCACTCCTCGATGGTGGTCCAGATCGAGAACGACGGCGCGAAGTCGTAGCCGTCGACGGTGAGGTTCGCGCCGTCGCGTACCCCGATCTCGTCGATCTCGGCGAAGAGTTCGTCGGCGGCGTAGCGGGCGAACACGTCGGAGAGGCCGGGCTCGATCCCGATGCCGCAGAGCGCCAGCCGGCCGGCAGCGGACCACTGGTCGGAGACCGCGAACTGGTCGTCGCCGAGCTTGACCCCGGTTTCCGAGTGCGGGTGGGTGGGGTGCGGGTGGGACAGGGACATCGCCATGTCGAGGTAGTCGGCGCCGGCCGCGAACGCGCCGTCGAAGATCGGCATGACGAACCGCGGGTCGACGGCGTTCAGCACGTGGGTGATCCGGTGTTCCCGGCAGAGCGCCGCGACCGCGTCGGCGGAGGAGGCGTCGACGTGGGCGGCGACGAATCGGGAGTCGTGGTCGGCGATCGCCCGTGACGCGCGGCCGAGGTCGTAGTCGGCGACCACCATGGTCTCGAAGAAGGAGCGACGGGCGGCGATGGCGACAGCGGCCGAGCCGACACCGCCGGCACCGACGAGCAGGATGCGCATCAGGAATCAAACCCCAAACCAAGACGATCGAGCGTACGGAGCCAGAGGTTGCGCCGGCCCTCGCGCGCGTCCGCGCGGGCGAGCGACCAGCGGGTGAGATTGATGCCGGTGGCCCGGAACGGCTCCGGCGGGAACGGCAGCGGCTTGCTGCGCACCAGGTCGAGCCGGGTGAGCGGGGTGTCCACCCCGCCGAGCAGGTCGAGCATCACCCGGGCGCCGAACCGGGTCGCCCCGACGCCGAGCCCGGTGAACCCGGCGGTGTACGCGAGCCGCCCCTCGTAGGCGGTGCCGAAGAACGGGCAGAACCGCGTGCAGGTGTCGATGACCCCACCCCAGCGGTGGCTGAACCGGAGGCCTTCCAGCTGCGGGAAGGTGGTGAAGAAGTGCTCGGCCAGGGCGGTGAAGGTGGCTTCCCGCTGTTCCAGCTCGGGGGCGATCCGGTTGCCGTAGTGGTAGATCGCGTCGTAGCCGCCGAAGAGGATCCGGCCGTCCGTGGTGATCCGGTAGTAGTGGAACTGGTTGCCGGTGTCCGCGAGCCCCTGCCGGTTGCGCCAGCCGATGGCGTCCCGCTGGGCAGGGGTCAGCGGCTCGGTCATCAGCGCGTAGTCGTAGACCGGGACCAGCCAGGCGCGCAGCCGGCGCAGCAGCGGCGGGAACGCGTTGGTGGCCAGCGCCACCTGTCGGGCCCGCACGCTCCCCGGGACGGCCTCGTCACCACCGGCGGTGCTCACCCGCAGGCCGCCGCCGTCGCGGCGCAGGCCGGTGGCCCGAGTGTGTTCGTGGATCCGCACCCCCAGGTCAAGGCAGGCGCGGCGCAGCCCCCAGGCCAGCTTCGCCGGGTCGAGCATGGCCACCCGGTCCTGGTCCCACACCCCACCGAGGTACGTCGGCGAGTCCACCTCGGCACGTACCTCGTCGCGGTCGAGCAGGCGGACGTCGTGGCCGTACCGGCGGGCCAGCTCGGCGTCCTCGGCGAGCCCGGCGAGCTGGTACGGCTCGACCGCGACGGACAGCTCGCCGGTGCGCTCGAAGTCGCAGTCGATGCCGTGCTTCGCGATCGTGGTCGCGATGTCGTCCAGGTTCTCCCGGCCGAGCCGCTCCAGCTCGTCGATCTCGCCCGGGAAACGGTCGACGCCGTTGGCCAGGCCGTGGGTCAGCGAGGCGGCGCAGAACCCGCCGTTGCGCCCCGACGCCGCCCAGCCGCACGTGCCGGCCTCGACCAGCAGCACGTCCCGGCCGGGGTCGGCCTGCTTGGCCAGCAGCGCGGTCCAGAGGCCCGCGTACCCGCCGCCGACGACCAGCAGGTCGGTGCTGTGGACACCGGTCAGCGGCGGTAGTGGGTCGGGACGTTCCGGACGGTCGAGCCAGTACGGCACGGGCGCGGCGTCCGCCAGCGCCCGGCCGGTATGCGGGAGTTTCATGACGCGCTCTTCGGCGCCCCGACGGCGGCGACGGGAGCCGCGAGAGCCGCGCGCCGGGCGCGTCGCCCACGCAGCGAGCCGGCGCCGACCAGCAGCAGCGCGATCACGAACATCGCCGTACCGATGACGTTCACCTGCGGCGGGATGCCCCGCTGCGCGGCGCCCCAGACGTACATCGGGAAGGTGACCGTGGTGCCGGCGTTGAAGTTCGTGATGATGAAGTCGTCGAAGCTGAGCGAGAAGGCGAGCAGCGCGGCGGCGACGATGCCGGGCAGCACCAGCGGCAGGGTGATCCGGCGGAAGGTCTGCCACTCGCTGGCGTAGAGGTCCATGGCGGCCTCCTCCAGCCGCCTGTCCATGCCGGCCAGCCGTGCCTTCACGGTCACCACCACGAACGAGACGCAGAACATGACGTGCGCGATGACGATGGTCCAGAAGCCCTGCGGCACACCGGCGGCGACGAAGAGGGCGAGCAGCGAGGTGCCCATCACCAGTTCCGGGGTGGCCATCGGCAGGAAGATCAGCCCGTTGATCCCGGACCGGCCGCGGAAGCCGTGCCGGACCAGGGCGAACGCCATGAGCGTGCCGAGGATGGTGGAGACCACCGTGGCGATCAGGCCGATCTCCATGCTGCGCACCACCGCGTCGCACATGTCCGACGTGGCGCAGGGGTGAAGCCAGTTGTCCAGGGTGAACTCGTTGAAGTCGTAGGACAGCCGACTGGACGGGCGGTTGAAGGAGAGGCCGGCGACCACCAGGATCGGCAGCGAGAGGTAGGCCAGGACGAGCAGGGCAACGCCCATCACCCACCGGTCGGCGAGCCAGCGCCGCATCAGAGCACCTCCTCCGTGCCGGCCTTGCGCAGGTAGACGAAGACGATCGCCAGGATCGCCGCCATCAGCAGGAACGACAGGGCCGCGCCCTGCGGGTAGTCCAGCCGGACCAGGAACGCCGAGTCGATGACGTTGCCGATCATGTATTCGTTCGGGGTGCCGAGCAGCTCGGCGTTGATGTAGTCACCCGTCGCCGGGATGAAGAAGAGCAGCGTGCCGGCGATCAGGCCGGGCATCGACAGCGGCAGGGTGACCTTCTGGAACGCCCGCAGGGGGCTGGCGTAGAGGTCGTTCGCCGCTTCCAGCAGCCGGTAGTCCAGTCGCTCCAGGCTCGCGTACAGCGGCAGCACCAGGAAGGGCAGGAAGTTGTACGTCAGGCCGAGCACCACCGCGACCGGGGTGGCGAGCAGCCGGCCGTCCGGCGCGAGCAGGTGTACGTCCCGCAGCAGCCCGACCAGCCAGCCGTTGTCCGACAGGATGGTCTTCCAGGCCAGGGTGCGGACCAGGAAGCTGGTGAACATGGGGGCGACCACGCAGACCAGCAGCAGGTTCTTCCACCGGCCGGCCTTCTGCGCGATGCCGTACGCCAGCGGGTAGCCCATCAGCAGGGCCAGCACCAGCGCGATGGCCGAGTAGACGAACGACCGGACGAAGTGCGGCCAGTACGCCTGCAACGCGTCCCAGTAGTTGCTGAACGCCCAGGTCATCGCGTACCCGGTGGACAGCGAGCCGCTCGGGTCGTAGAGGCTGGCGGCGGCGAGCTGGAGCAGCGGCAGGGCGAAGAAGATGAGCAGCCAGGCGGTGCCCGGCAACAGCAGCAGGTACGGCAGGAGCCGAAAGCGCCCCCGCCGGGCAGCCGGCGGGGGTGCCGACTGCCCCGACGGGGTGGGTACGTGGGCGAGCGCGGTCATGACAGCGCACCGACCGGCGGCTCGTCGAGCAGCGGGGCGGTCTGGTCGTCCTCCCCGGCCTCGCGGCCCAGCAGGAAGGCGTGCCGGGGATCCCAGTACGCCACGACCGGCGCACCGACCGGGAGCTGCCGGCCGGCGCCGCTGTTCGCGGCGAACGCCGACAGCTCGCTGCCCCAGGCGGTACGCACCAGGTACTGGGTGCTGACTCCGACGTAGGAGGCGTCCGTGACCACTCCACCGATGTGCTGGTGGCCGGCGGGCACCTGGGCGGGGCTGTCGACCAGGTGCAGCTTCTCGGGGCGTACCCCGAGGAAGACCGGTCCCCGGTGGACGCGCGACCGCGCGGCGGGCACCGAGAAGCGGGCGCCGTGGGCCGCGACCAGCACGTCGTTGCCGCTCGTCCCGACGGCCTCACCGGCGAGCAGGTTGGACTGGCCGAGGAAGTTCGCCACGAACGCGGTGGCCGGGAACTCGTAGAGCTCGGCGGGAGCGCCGAGCTGCTCGATCCGGCCGGCGTTCATCACCGCGACCGTGTCGGCCATGGTCATGGCCTCCTCCTGGTCGTGGGTGACGTGCACGAACGTGATCCCGACCTCGGTCTGGATCCGCTTGAGCTCGATCTGCATCTGCCGGCGGAGCTTGAGGTCGAGCGCGCCGAGCGGCTCGTCCAGGAGCAGCACCTGCGGGTGGTTGATCAGAGCCCGGGCCAGCGCCACCCGCTGCTGCTGTCCGCCGGAGAGCTGGGCGGGCCTGCGCCGGCCGTAGCCTTCGAGCTGCACCAGCGAGAGCATCCGGTCGACCTGCTCGGCGACCTTGCGGATGCCCCGCCGGCGCAGCCCGAAGGCCACGTTCTCGTTGATGTCCAGGTGCGGGAAGAGCGCGTAACTCTGGAACACGGTGTTCACCGGCCGCTTGTAGGGCCGTAGCCGGGCGATGTCCCGGTCACCGAGCAGCACCTGCCCACTGGTCGGCTCCTCCAGCCCGGCGATCATCCGCAGGGTGGTGGTCTTGCCGCAGCCGGAGGCACCGAGCAGGGCGAAGAACGAGCCCTGGGGGATGGTCAGGCTGAGGTCGTCGACCGCGGTGAAGGCGCCGAAGCGCTTGGTCAGGTTCGCCAGCCGCAGATCGCCGGCCGGTGCCTCGTGTCCCATGGTTCTCACGCTCCGATGACCTGCTGGAACTTGGCCTCGTAGTCCTTCTCCTGCTTCTCGTCCAGGGCCATGAAGACCTTGGAATTCGACAGCATCTCCTCGTCCGGGAAGATCAGAGGGTTGTCGGCAAGCTCGGCGTCGATCTTCTTCATTTCTTCCTGCGCGCCCTTGACCGGGCAGATGTAGTTGACGTACGCGGCGAGCTGCGCGGCGATCGCCGGGTCGTAGTAGTAGTTGATCAGCTCTTCGGCGTTCGCCTTGTGGGTGGCCTTGTTCGGCACCATCATGTTGTCCGACCAGAGCATGACGCCGGATTCCGGCACCACGAACTTGACCTTCTCGTCCTCGAAGCCGAGCTGGATCACGTCGCCGGACCAGGCGACGCAGGCGACGATGTCGCCCTTGGCCAGCTCGGTGGAGTACTCGTTGCCGGTGAACTTGCGGATCTGCCCGGAGTCGACGGCCTTCTTGAGCTTGTTCAGGGCGTCGTCGAACTGCGCGGTGGTGAAGTTCGCCGGGTCGTGACCGTTGGACTGCAGCAGCAGGCCCATCGTGTCCCGCATCTCCGACAGCGCGGTCACCTTGCCCTTGAGGTCGGCGCGGGTGAGCAGCTCGTCAACGGTACGGACCTCCTTGGTGTGCTTGCCGTTGTAGGCGATGCCGGCCAGGCCGGACTGCCACGGGACGGCGAGCTGGCTGTCCGGGTCGAAGGAGCGGTTGCGCAGCGAGGGGAGCAGGTTCGCCTCGACGTTCGGCATCTTGGACTTGTCGAGCTTCTGGATCCAGCCCAGCCGGATCATCCGGGCCGCCATCCAGTCGGTGAGGACCATGATGTCCCGACCGGTCGCCTGACAGCCGGCGAGCTGGTTCTGTACCTTGCCGAAGAACTCGTTGTTGTCGTTGATGTCCTCGGTGTAGGTGACCTGGATGCCGGTCTTCTTGACGAAGTCGTCGAGGGTCGGCCGCTTGGACTCGTCCTTCTCGTCGACGTCGATGTACTGCGGCCAGTTCGAGAAGGCGATCTTCTTCTCGGTGGCGGACAGGTCGTCGCTCTTGCAGGCGGCCTCGGTCTGCTGAGCGCCCTTGGTGCCGCAGCCGGCGAGTGTGCCGGCGGTGGCGAGCAACGCGGCCGAGCCGAGGGTCCCGGTGAGCAGACCGCGCCGGGACAGGGGCCGGAGGGGACTACGCATATGACGACTCCTAGGGGGGCATCGTCGGCGGCGGGACGGGGGTGGCGCGCCGGCGGGAGGGGTCAGTGGCGATGGACGACTGATCCTGACATGCAGTGACCTGTCTTACAAGGGATTCCGTTGCGGGATTAGCTCTGGGCCACGAAATACGCCAGACTGCGCCGTGGCACTACGCTCAGCGGCAAGGAACCGGACTTGGGGAGCGGACAATGAACAACCGGCACCTGGACACCGGCAACGGCTCACGCCGCATAACCGTGCGTGAGGGTGCCAGCCACGCTCTGCTCGACGACGTGGCCAAGCAGATCATCGAACAGCTCCAGGAGGACGGCCGCCGCCCGTACGCGAGCATCGGCAAGGCCGTCGGCCTCTCCGAGGCGGCGGTGCGCCAGCGGGTGCAGCGGCTACTCGACGCCGGGGTCATGCAGATCGTCGCGGTCACCGATCCGCTCCAGCTCGGGTTCCCCCGCCAGGCGATGATCGGCCTGCGGACCGACGGCGACCTGGAGACGGTGGCCGACCGGCTCGCCGACTTCGACGAGATCGACTACGTGGTCATCACCGCGGGCTCGTTCGACCTGCTGGCCGAGGTGGTCTGCCGCAACGACGCCCACCTGCTGGAGATCCTGCAACGGCTGCGCGCCGTCGAGGGCGTGCTGGCGACGGAGGCGTTCGTCTACCTCAAGCTGCGCAAGCAGACCTACACGTGGGGTACAGCCTGATACGGATTCCGTTGCGCTGGCAAACAGTGCGCGCTGATTCCGTTGCCAAAGCCCGCTGAGACTTGCCTTCTTCGCATCGTTTGTGCGATAACCGTGGGCAGAGCGGCCGGTGTCCCCCTGACCGGCCCGAGACCCGATGGGGCTGACATGGCCAACGCCACCGACCACCTCTGGATGCACTTCACCCGGATGGCGAGCTACTCCGCCGGCGAGGTACCGACCATCGTCCGCGGCGAAGGCGCGTACGTCTGGGACGCGCAGGGCCGCCGGTACCTGGACGGGCTCGCCGGGCTCTTCGTCGTCAACGCCGGCCACGGCCGTACCGAACTGGCCGAGGCGGCCGCCAAGCAGGCCGGCGAGCTGGCCTACTTCCCGCTGTGGTCGTACGCCCACCCGAAGGCCGTCGAGCTGGCCGAGAAGGTGGCGTCCCTCGCTCCCGGCGACCTGAACCGGGTCTTCTTCACCACCGGCGGCTCGGAGGCCGTCGAGGCGGCGTGGAAGCTGGCGCGGGCCTACTTCAAGCGCACCGGCCAGCCGAACAAGTACAAGGTGGTCAGTCGCTACATCGCGTACCACGGCACCTCGATGGGCGCGCTGTCGATCACCGGCCTGCCCGGCATCAAGAGCGACTTCGAGCCGCTGGTGCCCGGCGGCATCAAGGTGCCGAACACCAACTTCTACCGCGCCCCCGAGCACGGCGACGACCCCGAGGCGTTCGGCCGCTGGGCCGCCGAGGAGATCGGCCGCGCCATCGAGCGGGAGGGGCCGGACACCGTCGCCGCGGTCTTCCTGGAGCCGGTGCAGAACTCCGGCGGCTGCTTCCCGCCGCCGCCCGGCTACTTCGAGCGGGTCCGGGAGATCTGCGACGCGTACGACGTGCTGCTCGTCAGCGACGAGGTGATCTGCTCGTGGGGCCGGCTCGGTGAGTACTTCGGCGCCACCCGGTACGGCTACCAGCCGGACATCATCACCACCGCGAAGGGCATCACCTCCGGGTACGCCCCGCTCGGCGCGATGATCGCCAGCGAGCGGCTGATGGAGCCGTTCCTCACCGAGACCGGCATGTTCGCCCACGGGGTGACCTTCGGCGGCCACCCGGTCTCCTGCGCGGTGGCCCTGGCCAACCTGGAGGTCTTCGCCCGCGAGGACCTGATCGGACACGTCCGGGCCAACGAGGGCGCCTTCCGGTCCACCCTGGAGAAGCTCCACGACCTGCCGATCGTCGGCGACGTCCGCGGCGACGGGTACTTCTACGGCATCGAACTGGTCAAGGACAAGGCCACCCGGGAAACCTTCGACGATGCCGAGTCCGAGCGGCTGCTGCGCGGCTTCCTCTCCACCGCGCTCTTCCAGGCCGGCCTCTACTGCCGCGCCGACGACCGCGGCGACCCGGTGGTGCAGCTCGCGCCGCCGCTGATCGCCGAGCAGCAGCAGTTCGACGAGATCGAGCAGATCCTGCGCGGCGTGCTGACCGAGGCATGGTCACGCCTCTGACCGGCGGGTCGGCATCGGACGGGGCCGGGGCTCGCAGCGACGAGCCCCGGC
>JBARAE010000532.1:0-2371 GCA_049791715.1 Micromonospora sp. | reverse complement strand
AGGTCGACGTCCACCCAGCCGGTGAAGAGGTTCTTGGCGTTCCAGTCGCTCTCGCCGTGCCGCAGCAGGACCAGCGTCCCGACGGTGGGCCCCTCGCTCGCAGTCATGCCGATCATCCTGCCGTACGCCGTCGTCGGACACGCAGGGACCGGTTCGTGACGACCACCACGTGGAAAAGCTGATGACCGGCCTTCCCGGGCGGGACTAGGTTGTAAGGCGCTTGAGATTGATCGGTCATTACCGAAGCGGGGGCGGCGCGGTGCGGACGGTACGGGGATGGTTCCGGGACACGACGGGCGGACTACCGAGGACCTTCTGGTACCTCTGGACCGGCACCCTGATCAACCGGCTCGGCTCGTTCGTGCTGGTCTTCCTCGCCATCTACCTCACCCAGGAGCGCGGCTTCTCGGCGTCGCAGGCCGGCCTGGTCCTCGGCCTCTGGGGCGTCGGCGGCGCGGTCGGCACCACCGTCGGCGGCACCCTCACCGACCGCTGGGGGCGGCGCCCCACCCTGCTGACCGCGCATCTCGGCGCGGCCACCATGATGCTCGCGCTCGGCCTGGCCCGGCCGCTCTGGGCGGTGGCGCTGGGCGCATTGCTGCTCGGCACGTTCGCCGAGGCGGCCCGGCCGGCGTTCGGCGCCATGATGATCGACGTGGTGCCGGAGAAGGACCGGCTGCGGGCCTTCTCGCTGAACTACTGGGCGATCAACCTCGGCTTCGCCTGTGCGGCGGTCCTCGCCGGCCTCGCCGCCCAGGCCAGCTACCTGCTGCTCTTCGTGGTCGACGCGAGCACCACGGTGGTCACCGCGCTGATCATCTTCGCCCGGGTGAAGGAGACCCGCACCCCGTCGCCCGTGGTGACGACGAGCGGACCCGTCCCGGCGGGGGCGTTGCGGACCATCCTCACCGACCGGGTCTTCCTGGGCTTCGTGGCGCTCAACCTCTTCGGCGCGCTGGTCTTCCTCCAGCACATCTCGATGCTGCCGATCGCCATGGGCGACTCCGGCCTGAGCCCGGCCACGTACGGCTCGGTCATCGCGCTCAACGGGGTGCTGATCGTGATCGGCCAGCTCTTCGTACCCCGGCTGATCAAGGGCCGCAGCCGGTCCCACGTCCTGGCGCTGGCCTCGGTGGTGATGGGGGTCGGCTTCGGCCTGACCGCGTTCGCCGACGTCGCCTGGTTCTACGGGATCACCGTGCTGATCTGGACGCTCGGCGAAATGCTCAACTCGCCGTCGAACGCCACGCTCATCGCCGAACTCTCCCCCGCCGCGCTGCGCGGGCGCTACCAGGGCGCCTTCTCGCTCTCCTGGCAGGTGGCCGGGGCCGCCGCCCCGGTCCTGGGCGGTCTCGTCCGGGAGCACGTCGGCAACAGCGCCCTCTGGCTGGGCTGCGCCGCGATCGGCCTGGTGATGGCCGTGGCCCACCTGATCTCGGGTCCCGCCCGGGAACGGCGCGCCGCCCAGCTCCGGCCGCTCGCGGTGCCGGTCCAGCCGGTCACGGTGACGCGCACCCCGGCGCCCGAGGCGGCCGAGGCCGCGGCGACCGCACCCGCCGAACCGGTCCGCGCCGCCTCCTGAGGTACGGCGGACCCGCCGCACCAGCGTCCGGCATCCTCCCGCCCCCGAGGACCAGGGCCACGGTGGCGCGGGCCGGCCCTGCTGCCTACGGTCGACGGGTACCGGTTAACAAACCTTCATGGAGGACGGGTGCGCGGCCTGCGGCGCTGGTGGAACGACACGGCCGGCGGCCTCCCCGCCACCTTCTGGTACCTCTGGTCCGGCCTGCTCATCAACCGGGCCGGCGCCTTCGCCATGCTCTTCCTGTCGCTCTATTTCACCGCCGCCCGTGGCGCCTCCGAGGCCCTCGCCGGGCTGGTGGTCGGCGCGTACGGGGCCGGCGGGGCGGTCGGCGTGCTGCTGGGCGGGGTGCTGGCCGACCGGTGGGGCCGGCGCGCCACCCTGGTCGCGGCGCATCTCGGCGCGGCCGGCCTGATGGTGGCACTGGCGTTCAGCCGGCACCTGGTGGTGATCGCCGTGCTCGCCGCGCTGGTCGGGGTGGTGCACTCGATGCCCAGCCCGGCCTTCGTCGCGGCGATCGTCGACGTGGTCCCCGAAGAACGCCGCTCCCGCGCGTTCAACCTGCAGTTCTGGGCGTTCAACCTGGGCATGGCGGTCGCCTCGCTGCTGGCCGGCGTGCTCGCCGAGGCGAGCTTCGTCGCGCTCTTCCTGGTCGACGCGGCGGCCACGCTCGCCGCCGCGGCCATCATCGCCGCGAAGGTGCCGGAGACCCTCGGCCGCGCCACCCGGGCGCCGGTCGGCGGACGGTCCGGCCTGCGTACCGCGTTGACCGACCGGACCTTCCTCGCC
>JBARAE010000531.1:0-2226 GCA_049791715.1 Micromonospora sp. | reverse complement strand
GATCGGCTTGAGGTCAGCGCGGGTGCTGCTGAGCGCGCGGGTCGCGGCGGCGAGAGCGTCGTAGTTGGCGGCGGCCGCGTCGTGGATCCGTTGCACCTTCTCGATGAGCAGGTCCAGCTCGGCGATGTAGGCGCGGGCGGCGGCGTTGCTTTCCGGCGGCCAGGCCTCGGCGAGGCCCCGCCGGTACTCCTGAAGTCGGCTCAGGTGGGCCAGGGCCAGGTCGCAGACCTTGCGCCAGCTGGCGACCTGCTTCCAGTGCCCCGTGGTGTCCTGATCCTGGAGACAGGCCCACATGCTGAGCACGTCCATCGGTAGCCAGTCGGTGAGGCCGGAGGTGCGGCCGCTGCCCCGTTCGATCACGGCAGCACCACCTGCCCACTCTCCGGCCCGGTGGGGTCGGGGAGCGTGGGCAGCGGGCGCGAGGCCGCCGTGGACGGAGCTGCCAGGGCTCTTTCGACGTCGGTGACCCGGGCGGAGGAGAACGCGTCGGAGTCGGCGTACCGGTCGGCAACCTCGCCGGCGGCACCCGCCAGGTGGCCGGTGGCGCCGGCGACGCCCCAGACCACCTCGGCGGTGGCCTGCTGCGTCTCCCGGTGGGCCTGGAGGAAGTGGACCAGCTCGACGAACGCGTCGGCGGGGTGCGGGATGGGCGCCTTCATGTCGTCCGCGATGTACGACAGGTGAGGGGCGTAGTTCCGCTCGACCTCGGCGTGGAGCCGATCGGCGAACTCCCGCATCTGTCGGATGTCGGCCTCGATGCCGCCGTAGCCACGCAGCCAGCTCGCTGGCCGGTCCTCCTCGGGGATCATCGACTCTCCCTGTCTGTCACCGGACCGTTTCCCTGAGTGAGGTTAATGGCTGGGCTCCGATGGCGGCAGCCCCCATCGACGAGGCCCAGTTCAGCCGGGGCGTACCGAGGAAAGGGTCAGCGGGGAAGGCCGGAGGCGCGCCACGCGCCGGGACCGGCGGCGGGCTCGGCGGCCGCCGGACGGGCGCTGCGCGCCCACTGGGAGACGGCTACCGGTGCGGGAGCGGCGGCCGGACGGGTCCGGACCACGATCGCACCCACCAGTGCGGCGAGTTCCTCGGCGGTCGGCACGCCGCGGACGACCCGGAACAGCGGCTCTTCGGCAGACATGACGTCAGGGTACGCGTCCGGAACTTGACCTTCGCCGCACAGTGGCGTGCCGACGGTGTGACGATCAAGACTGCCGGGTACGGTCTCACCGATGTCGAACACGCTTCCCCAACTCGTCGCCGACCGGTACCGGCTCATCTCGCCGCTCGGCCAGGGCGGCATGGGCCGGGTGTGGAAGGCGCGCGACGAGGTCCTGCACCGGGACGTTGCCATCAAGGAACTCGTCCCGCCGCCCAGCCTCACCCCCGAGGAGCGCCGCGAGATGCGGGAACGCTCCCTGCGGGAGGCGCGGGCCATCGCCCGGCTGAACCACATCAACGTGGTCCGCATCTTCGACGTGCTGCGTACCGACGGCGATCCGTGGATCGTCATGGAGTACGTGCCGTCCAAGTCGCTGCAGGACACCATCACCGAGGACGGTCCGGTGTCCTCGGCCAAGGCCGTCGAGATCGGGCTCGGCGTGCTGGCCGCGCTGAGGGCCGCGCACAAGGCCGGCGTGATGCACCGGGACATCAAGCCGGGCAACGTGCTGCTCGGCGACGACGGCCGCGTCGTCCTCACCGACTTCGGTCTCGCCACCATCCCGGGCGACCCGAACGTCACCCGCACCGGCATGGTGCTCGGCTCGCCCGCGTACATCGCGCCGGAGCGGGCGCGTGACGGCACGGCCGGACCGGAGGCCGACCTGTGGTCGCTGGGCGCCACGCTCTACGCGGCCGTGGAGGGCAAGTCGCCGTACGCCCGGCCGTCGGCGATGGCCACCCTGGCCGCGCTGGCCACCGAGCCGCTGCCGCCGCCCAAGAACGCCGGGCCGCTCAAGCCGGTGCTGCAGGGCCTGCTGCGCAAGGACCCGGCGGAGCGGATCACCGCCGAGGTGGCCGAGCGACTGCTGCGCCGCGCCGGAGGCAAGCGCTCCAAGGGCATCTCGCTGCTGGACGGCGTCCGCCGTCCCGGGCCGAACGGTCCCCGCGTACCCCGGCCGCCGCTGGTGCCCGCGCCCCGCCCTGCCGAGAAGCCCTCGGACGGGCCGATCGCCGCCAGCAACCACGACGGTGCGGTTGCCGCCGCCGCTGCCGCGGCGGGTGCCG
>JBARAE010000530.1:0-34028 GCA_049791715.1 Micromonospora sp. | reverse complement strand
GAGCCGGCGGAAGCCAGCCGAAGAGGCGCCCGGGCGGCGGCCGCCGCGGCCCGGGCTGCCGCCGGACCCACGGATCGCGACACCCCGCCCAGCTGCACGTACGTCTCCACGATCGTCACCGAAGACTCGGTGACGGTGAGCTGGATCGGGGACAGCCGGGCTTACTGGCTCGGGCCGGACGACGCGCTGTTGACCCTCGACGACTCGTTGCGGGCCCGCGTGGCCGCCGGCCGGCCGGTGCCGGCGGCGCTGGCCAAGGAGGACCCCCGGTCCCCAGCCCTGATCCGCTGGCTCGGGGTGGACGGCGACGACGAGGACGCCCACGTCGTGACGGTCCGTCCGACCGGCCCCGGCCGGATCGTGGTCTGCTCCGACGGGCTGCACCACTATCTGCCGGGCGCGGACGACCTGGCCGCGGCGGTGTCCGGTCTGCCGCCGGCACCCCTGGCCGTGGCGCAGGGTCTGACCAGGCTGGCGCTCGAGGCTGGCGGCCACGACAACGTGGCGGTCGCCGTACTGCCGTTTCCGGTAACCGAGACAGGAGGAACATCGGCATGAGCGGGCAACCCGAGTTCGTCGCCGAGGTCGACCAGAACGAATACCTACCGGTGGGACGACGGATCGTGGACGCGATCGTCACCGTCACAGCCTCCGGCGCGGACCTGCGGGGTAACGCCGGCCCGCTGAGCGCGGCACAAGTCATCATGGTCGACACCTCCGGTTCGATGACCGTTCCCCAGTCGAAGATCCAACAGGCGAAGCGGGCCACCGCGGTCGCCATCGACACCCTCCGCGACGGCGTGGCGTTCGCGGTCGTCGCCGGCTCGGCGCACGCCAAGATGGTCTACCCGCCGCACCCTGGCATGGTGCCCGCCTCCCCGCAGACCCGGGCGCAGGCCAAGGCGGCGGTGGCCGGGCTGCGAGCTGAGGGCGGAACCGCCATCGGTGCCTGGCTCAACCTGGCCAATCACCTGTTTGCCAGCCAGCCGGCCGAAGTGAAGCACGCCATCCTGCTCACAGACGGGCAGAACCAGCATGAGCGGCCGGAGGACCTGCAGCGGGTGCTGGACGCCTGTGAGGGCCGGTTCATCTGCGACAGCCGAGGCGTCGGCGCCGACTGGGTCGCCGACGAGCTGCGGAAGGTAGCGTCCACCCTGCTCGGCACCGCAGACGGGTTGGAGGACCCGGCCGACCTGCCGGCCGCGTTCCAGGCGATGACAGCGTCCGCGATGGGCAAGTCGGTGGCTGACGTGTCGCTACGGGTGTGGAGCCCGGCGGGCGCCAGGATCCGCTTCGTCAAACAGGTCTTTCCGCAGGTCGAGGACCTCACTGGCCGGCGCACCGAGGTCAGCGCCCGCATCGGCGACTATCCGACCGGCGCATGGGGGGCTGAGAGCCGGGACTATCACATCTCGGTCGAACTGGAGCCACAACCGGTGGGGGAGGAGCTGCTCGCGGCCCGGGTCAGCCTGGTCAGCGCCGGTCAGGTGCTCACCGAGCGACTCGTGCTGGCCCGGTGGACCGACGACGAGGAGCTTTCCACCCGGATCAACCGGCAGGTGGCGCACTACACCGGCCAGGCCGAGCTGGCCGCCGCGATCCAGGACGGGCTGAAGGCCCGCGACGCCGGCGACGTCGAGACCGCCACCGCGAAGCTCGGCCGGGCGGTCCAGCTGGCCACCGAGTCCGGCCACGCCGACACCGCCAAGCTGCTGGCCCGGGTGGTGGACGTGGTCGACGCGCCGACCGGGACGGTCCGGCTCAAGAAGCAGGTGGCCGGAGTGGACGCCGAGCTGACCAACGTGCGGTCGGTGAAGACCATCCGGGTGAAGAAGACCCAGGCCTGACGGGAGCGGAACGATGGCCACCTGCCCCAAAGGGCACGAATCAACGACCGCCGACTACTGCGATCAGTGCGGGACCCCGATGTCCGGCACGTCGACGCCGGCCCCGCCGGCCGTCGGGGCCCCGCCGTCCGTGGCGCCGGTCTCGCCTGCCGCCCCGCCCGCGAATCCCGTCGCCGGTACGCCGTGCCCGGTCTGCGGTACGCCCCGCACTGGCCGGTTCTGCGAGGAGGACGGCTACGACTTCCTGCTCGCCCCACCGGTGACCGCGGCCAGTCCGTCCACGTCGCCCACTGGTGTCGCCCTCCCGGGGGCGGGCAGTGAGACGGTCGCCGGACCGGCACCTTCGGCCACGCCGGCGGCGCTGGTCGTCGTGGTGGGCACCGACCGCGAGTACTTCGACGCGGTGCTCGGCATGGGCGGCGAGGACGCCGGCGGGCTGACCTTTCCTCGGTTCGTCGTCGAGCGTCGGTTCCCGTTGGTGGGCCAGCAGCTGCTGATCGGCCGGTCCAGCCGGTCCCGGGGCATACATCCCGACATCGACCTCAGCGGCCCACCGGAGGACCCGGGCGTCTCGCACACCCACGCGCTCCTCGTCGTGCAGCCGGACGGTTGGGCGGTGGTCGACCTCGGCTCATCCAACGGCACGTACCTCAACGACCCACAATCGGCGCCGGTCCCGTCCGAGACCCCGGTGCCGATCGCCGCTGGTGACCGCGTCTTCGTCGGTGCTTGGACCTGTCTGTCCATCCGCCCCGCCTAACCGGATCTTGAAAGTTAGGCGTTCGTTCTGTCGCAGCAACGTTGCCGATGAGGGTCGCGTTCGGGGCTGTCCAGGCCCTGTGAGCCGCGGCCGGCGCCCACGCCGAGGCCGTCGCCCTGGTCGACGGCGAGGTCCGGCTGACCTACCGGCCCCTGACCGCCCGGGCCGACGCGGTGGCCAGCCGCTTGGTCGACCACCTGGGCCTCGAGCGTGGCGACCGGATCGTCGTGCAGCTCCCAACTGCTGGGAGTTCGTCGTCCTGACGCTGGCCTGCCTGCGGGCCGGGATCGTGCCCGTGATGGCCCTGCAGCTCACCGGCGACACGAACTGGCCTAGCCTGGTCGACCACAAGAAGGCGGTCTGCGCTGATGTCGCCGCCCGTCTCTCCGGCGGCACCCCGGTGATCAGACCTGCGTGATGACGTTCTTGCCGTACGAGGTCAGGGTCTTCTCCTTGTCGTCATGCATGAGGTACAGGGCGAAGTTGTCCACCCCGATCTCCCTGAGCTCCTGCAGCCGGTCCACATGGGCGGACTCGGGACCGACAAGACAGAACCGATCGACGATCTCGTCGGGCACGAAGTCGGTGGACGGATTGCCGGCGCGGCCGTGGTGTGAATAGTCGTAGCCCTCGCGGCCCGTGATGTAGTCGGTGAGCGCCTTCGGTACGACACCGGAGTCGCCGTAGCGGGCGACCAGGTCGGCCACGTGGTTGCCGACCATGCCGCCGAACCAGCGCAGCTGATCCCGTTGGTGCGCGAGGTCCGTGCCCACGTAGGCGGGAGCGGCCACGCACATGGTGATCGAGTCGGGATCTCGACCTGCTGCGGTGGCCGCGTCGCGCACCGAGCCGATCGTCCACCGGGCGATGTCCGGGTCGGCCGTCTGCAGGATGAAGCCATCGGCCTGCTCGCCGACCAGCCGCAGCGCCTTCGGGCCGTAGGCGGCCATCCAGATCTCCAGCCTGCCGTCCCGCACCCACGGGATGCGCACCGGCGTGCCGTGATGTTCGACCTCGTTGCCTTCGGCCAGCTCCTTGATCACGTACATGGCCTCTTTCAGCGTGGCCAGGCTCGCCGGCGGCTGGCCGATGACCCGCCGGGCCGAGTCGCCGCGGCCGATCCCGCACACCGTGCGGTTGCCGAACATGTCGTTGAGCGTGGCGAACAGCGACGCGGTGACCGACCAGTCCCGGGTGCTCGGGTTGGTCACCATCGGCCCGATGATCAGGTGCTTGGTCGCGGCGAGGACCTGCGAGTAGATGACGAACGGCTCCTGCCAGAGCACGCAGGAGTCGAACGTCCACCCGTAGCGGAACCCGTTGTCCTCGGCGGCGGCGAGGCCCGCCACGACGTCGCGGGCGGGCGGGTCGGTCTGCAGTACGACACCGAAGTCCACGCTTCCCCCTTGTCAGACCAGGTACTGACTGAGATCGCGCTTCAGGAACCGGCCGTGCCCGGCCGCGCCCTGGAAGGCGTTGTCGTCGACCACGACCCGACCACGGGACAGCACGGTGGAGACCTTTCCGGTCAGCTCCATGCCCTCGTACGCGGAATAGTCCACGTTCATGTGGTGGGTGCTGGCCGAGATGGTCTGCTGGGCCGTCGGGTCGTACACGGTGATGTCCGCGTCCGCGCCCGGGGCGATGACGCCCTTACGCGGGTAGAGGCCGAACATCCGGGCCGGCGTGGTCGAGCTGATCTCCACCCAGCGCGGCAGGGTGATCTCGCCCTTGACGACGCCCTGATGGAGCAGGTCCATCCGGTGCTCGACGCCCGGCATCCCGTTCGGGATCTTGGAGAAGTCTCCCCGGCCCAGCTCCTTCTGGTCCTTGAAACAGAAGGGGCAGTGGTCGGTGGACACCAGCGACAGGTCGTTGGTGCGCAGGCCCCGCCACAGCTCCGCCTGGTGCTCCTTGGGGCGCAACGGGGGAGAGGCGACGTACTTCGCGCCCTCGAAGTCGGGCCTGGCCAGGTCCTCCAACGACAGGAACAGGTACTGGGGGCAGGTCTCGGCGAACACGTTCTGCCCGGTGTCGCGGGCCTGGGTGACCGCGTCCAGGGCGTGCGCGGCGGACAGGTGGACGATGTACAGCGGCGAGCCGGTGACCTTGGCCAGTGCGATCGCCCGGGAGGTCGCCTCGCCCTCCAGCTCGGGCGGCCGGGTCAGCCCGTGCTGCACCGGATCGGTGCGCTGACTCGCGAGCGCCTGCGCGACGAGCTGGTCGATCGCGATGCCGTTCTCCGCGTGCATCATGATCATCGACCCGGTGTCCCGGGCCTTCTGCATCGCCCGCAGGATCTCCCCGTCGGTGGCGTAGAAGACACCCGGGTAGGCCATGAACATCTTGAACGTGTTGACGCCCGCGTCGATGCAGGACTCCATCTCCTTGAGAGACGTGTCGTTGACGTCCGAGACGATCATGTGGAATCCGTAGTCGATCGCACAGTTGCCGTCGGCCTTGCTGTGCCACTTGTCCAGCGCGGACAGCAGCGACGTTCCCTTGGCCTGTACGGCGAAGTCCACGATGGTGGTCGTGCCGCCCCAGGCGGCCGCGATCGTTCCGGTCTCGAACGTGTCTGCCGAGAACGTGCCGCCGAACGGCATCTCCATGTGGGTGTGGCCGTCGATACCGCCCGGCACCACGTACTTCCCGGCGGCATCGATCACACGCTCGGCCCCGGACACCCACTGCTCGGCCAGACCCGAGTCGGGCGCGGCGAGCGCCGCGATCCGCTCGCCCTCCACCAGCACGTCCGCCGGGTACGCCCCGGTCGCGTTGACGACCGTTCCGTTGCGGATGACGATGCTCACGGCGTCACCAGCGATTCGTAGGTGTCGGGGCGGCGGTCGCGGTAGAACGCCCACAGGTCGCGAACCTCGGCCAGCTTGTCCATGTCGAGGTCTCGGACGACGATCTCCTCCTCGGTGTCCGACGCGGCGTCGCCGACCAACTGCCCCCGCGGGTCGACGAAGTAGGACTGGCCGTAGAAGTCGTTGTCGCCCAACGGCTCCACGCCCACCCGGTTGATCGTGCCGACGTAGTACTCGTTGGCGACCGCGGCGGAGGGCTGCTCCAGCCGCCACAGGTACTCCGACAGCCCCCGGCTCGTGGCGGAGGGGTTGAACACGATCTTCGCGCCGGCCAGCCCCAGTGCGCGCCAGCCCTCCGGGAAGTGCCGCTCGTAGCAGATGTACACGCCGATGCGGCCCACAGCGGTGTCGAACACCGGATAACCGAGGTTTCCCGGCCTGAAGTAGAACTTCTCCCAGAACCCCTTCACCTGCGGAATGTGGTTCTTCCGGTGCTTGCCGAGATACGTGCCGTCGGCGTCGATCACGGCGGCGGTGTTGTAGTAGACGCCCGGCTGCTCCTGCTCGTACATCGGCACGATCAGGACCACGCCGTGCTGCTCGGCGACCTCGCGCATCAGCGCCGTCGTCGGTCCGTCCGGGATCGCTTCCGTGTACGAGTAGTAGTCCGCGTCCTGGATCTGGCAGAAGTACGGGCCGTAGAACAGCTCCTGCAGGCAGACGACCTGTGCGCCCTGTGAGGCGGCGCTGCGGATGGCGTCGACCGCGTTCGCGATCATGGAATCCTTGTCGCCGGTCCACTTCTGCTGCACCAGCCCGGCTCGGACGATGTTGCTCATACCCTCTCCCCCTTTGCGTGGCTGGCGCGCGGCATCGACAGCGCCAGGTAGACGAGGAACCCGGCGATCAGCCCGACCACCCAGCTGTAGTCGTAGAGCGGCTTGAGGAAGGGGATGAGCCCGTCGGACGGGAACGGCCCCTTGCCGGGTGCCGAGTAGGCGCCGCCCACCGCGAGGACCGCGCCGACGACGGAGGCGACAATGCCGGCCCAGTTCCAGCCGCCGGAGAACCAGTACCGGCCCTCGGGGCGGTAGAGGGCGGGCAACAGCAGCCGGGTGCGGCTGCGGACCCAGTATCCGGCGATGAGGACGCCGGCGACCGCGCCGAGCAGGCCACCGTAGAAGCCGAGCCAGACGAAGATGTAGATGTTGGGGTCCTGCACCAGGCGCCAGGGCTGGATCAGGATGCCGAGCACGCCGGTTATCAGGCCGCCGGTCCGGAAGCTGATCAGTCGCGGCGCAGCGTTGGAGAAGTCGTACGCCGGGCTGACCGTGTTCGCGGCGACGTTCACCGACAGCGTGGCTACCACGACGGTGAAAAGCCCGAGCGCGACGACCAGCGGGTTCTCGAACTTGGCCGCGAGCTGGATGGGGTCCCAGATCGCCTCCCCGTAGATGACCGCCGTACCCGAGGTGATCAGGATCGACAGGATGGCGAAGAACGACATCGTGGTGGGCAGCCCGAGAACCTGCCCGTACGCCTGCTGCCGCTGGCTGCCACCGAACCGGGTGAAGTCGGGGATGTTCAGCGACAGCGTCGCCCAAAAGGCGATCATCCCCATCAGCGACGGCGCGAAGAGCTTCCAGAAGTCGGCGCCCCAGCCCAGCTTCGACGGCTCGGACAGGATCGGGCCGAGCCCGCCCGCCTGGACCAGCACCCAGATCAGCAGGGCGACGGCGACCACGATGACAAATGGCGCGGCCCAGTTCTCGAAGCGCCGCAGGGTGTCCATGCCCCGCCAGATGATCGCCATCTCGATCACCCAGAACAGGAGGAACGACGCCCACAGCGTCCACGGGTGGTCCATGACCTGCGCGGCGTCGACCCACCAGGAACCCAGCAGCTTGCCGGCGATCGCGTAGATCGCCTCACCGCCGATCCAGGTCTGGATGCCGAACCAGCCGCACGCGATGAAGGCGCGCAGCAGGGCCGCGAGGTTGGCGCCGCGGACCCCGTAGAACGCGCGGGCGAAGACCGGGAACGGGATCCCGTACTTCGTGCCCGCGTGGCTGTTCAACAGCATCGGGATCAGGACGAGCAGATTGCCCAGCGTGATCGTGAGGAACGCCTGCACCCAGTTCATGCCGAGCTGGATGAGTCCGGCGGCGAGCAGATAGGTCGGGATGTTGTGCGCCATGCCGATCCACAGCGCCGCGAAGTTGTACGTGTTCCAGGTGCGCTTCTCGATCGGCACCGGGGCGAGCTCTTCGTTGAAGTAGCGGCTGTCGGCGATGGTGGAAAAGTCACGCAGCTCGACTCGGCCGTCCGGATGGGTGATCTGGGTGCCCGGCTCGACCGCGGTGGTTTCGGTGGGGGGGAGGGGTTCAACGGCCATCGCTCACCTCGCTGTTACGCTGCCGCAACAGTGGCCGGTCAACCGGCGCCCGTGCTGCGGGTGGGGGCGGATAAGCTCGATCTCCATCTCGGAATCGTGGGTGTCACCACGCCGCCGCGGGCAGTGTCAAACTGTTCACGCTTGCCTTGATCAAGGCACACTGTGTCGGTTGCGCCGCCCTGAGGTGTCAACCCGGCGAAGCGATCACGCCTCGTCGAGCCCGCGTACGAGGAGCGCCACGTACAGCGACAGCATCGACTCCGGATCCTCCAGCGACACCCCGAGCACCTGCTCGATCCGCGACAGCTGCTGGTAGTACGCGGTGCGCGACAGGTGCGCCGCACCGGCCGCCGCCGATTTGTTCCCGCCCTGTTCACAGAAGCAGCGCAGCAGCTCCACCAGCCGGCTGCCCTGGCTGTCATCGCGGGCCAACAGGGGCCCGAGCTCCCGGTCGGCGAACGCCCGGACCCGCTCGTCCTCGCGCAGCAGGTGCAGCAGGCCGCGCAGTCGCACGTCATCCAGCCGGTGGTAGAGCTGGGTGCCGGGGGACCGTAGTGCGGCACCGGCGACGTGCGCGGCCTCGCCCAGACTGCGCCGCACGTCGGACACGTGCGACACGGTCGTCCCGACTGCCACCACCACCGCACTGGCGGCCGACCGGTGTACCTCTCGGGCCAGGCGCCGCAGGACCGCGTCGACCCCCGCCTGCGCCGGCAACGACAACAACGCCCGTACGCTCGTCTCGTCCACGACGCCTACCAACGCCGGCACGCTCACCCGCCGCGCGGCCAACGCGGTGGCCTCCGCGAGGTCCCGCAGCACCTCCTGTGTGGCCAGTGCGGGGGCGCTCGGGGTCATGCTCCCCGGCCGGATCGCCACCCCGATCAGTTGCCGCCGCTCCAGCGCAACGCCCAACGCGGCCGCCCGTGCGGCCAGATCAGGAGGTGGCAATGCCTGACCGAGCAGCTGCGCGAGCAACATCCGGTGCGTTTGCCGCTCCAGACTCTCCCGATCCCGCGCCACGAGCCGGTGCACCGCCAGTGCCGACGCGGCCCGCTCCGCGACCACCACGTGACGGTGCGGGGGAGAGTCCGGCGAGAGCAGAACCAACCGTCCCCAGTCGGCGCCCTGCGCGCCGACCGCGGTGATCAGCCAGCCGGCGTCCTCGTCGTAGGCGGTCCGTTGGGACACCGCCACGGACCGGGAGCGTTTCCCCCAGTCGGTCAGCAACTCGATCGGGTCCTGCCCGGCCGCGTCGTACGCGAGCACGTCGTGCCCCAGCGTCTCCAGGACGACCGGCAGCCCGGAGATCCTCGCGACCTCGCGCAACACCTCGGCCGGCTCCGCGCCGGCGACCGTGAGCGCGGTGAACGTCTCGTGCACCTGCTCCGCCGCCCGCAGCTCGGCGAGCTGCGCGTCCACGATCAACGCCACGACCGCCTCCGTGACGGACACGAACTGCGTCTCCCGCGCCAGCGTGATCAAGGGAAGCCGGTGTCGTTCCGCAGCCGCCACCAGCGCGTCCGGCACGCGATCGCTCCAGCGTCGGACCAGCTCCACCACGAGCCCCGCCGCGCCGACCGCGGCCAGGTCGTCCACGTACGTCGTCAGTGCCGTTTCCTCGTCCGGCAACGCGATACCGGTGGTCAGCACGAGCTCGCCGCCGCGCAGCAGATGGGCGATGTCGGCGACCTCCGCCGCATGGACCCAGCGGACAGGACCCTGCATGCCGGCGGACCCGGCGACGACCCGTGGCCTGCCGCGCCGGATCACCGGCAGCGCCACCGCTTCTGCGACCGTCGGGTACATGCCGCCTCCCCTGCGACGGTTGCACACAACGTAGTGCCATCGATGCCGACCCGTACAGGTTGTCGGTGGCGGCGAACCCCGAAGTCTCGCCACACTCGGCTCAGGTACGAGAGACGGAGGACGCGATGGCGCATCGGGAGTTGCTGCATCGACACCGGTCCGTGATGCCGAAGTGGCTGGCCCTCTACTACGACGAGCCGATCGAGATCGCCGGCGCGCAAGGGCGCCGGGTGACCGATCGCGAGGGCCGGACGTACCTCGACTTCTTCGGCGGCATCCTCACCAACTCGGTCGGCTACGACGTGGCCGAGATCAGCGATGCCGTCCGCGCACAGGTCGACACCGGCGTGCTGCACTCCTCCACCCTGTACCTGATCGAGTCACAGGTCGAGCTCGCCGAGAAGATCGCGCAGCTGTCCGGGATCCCGGACGCCAAGGTGTTCTTCACCAACTCCGGCACGGAGGCCAACGAGACCGCGTTGATGCTCGCCACCCAGTACCGCCGCAGCGGGCAGGTGCTGGCGCTGCGCAACTCCTACCACGGGCGCGCCTTCGCCACGGTCGCGATCACCGGCATCCGGGGCTGGTCGGCCAGTGAGCTCAGCCCGATCACGGTGAGCTGGGTGCACGGTGGCTACCGGTACCGCAGCCCCTTCAAGGACCTGTCGGACGCCGATTACGTCAAGGCGTGCGTCGCCGATCTGCGGGAGGTGATCGAGACCGCGACCGCCGGCGACGTGGCGTGCATGATTGTCGAGCCGATTCAGGGCGTGGGCGGGTTCGCCTCCCCGCCGGACGGGCTGTTCCGCGAGTTCAAGAAGGTGCTCGACGAGTACGGCATCCTGTTCATCTCCGACGAGGTCCAGACCGGCTGGGGCCGTACCGGTGAGCACTTCTGGGGCGTGCAGGCGCACGACGTGGTACCGGACGCGATGACCTTCGCCAAGGGCCTCGGCAACGGCCTGGCGATCGGCGGCGTCGTCGCGCGCGCGGAACTCATGGACTGCCTGCGGGCCAACTCGATCTCCACCTTCGGTGGCAACCCGATCTCCACCGCCGGAGCGCTCGCCACCCTCAACTATTTGCTGGATCACGACCTGCAGGCGAACGCCGCGAAGCTGGGCAACCGGCTGATCCACGGCCTGCGCTCGGTTGCGGCGGCGCATCCGGTGGTCGGCGACGTACGCGGCAAGGGGCTGATGATCGCCCTCGAGCTGGTCGGCCCGGCCGGCGAACCGAATCCCGCGGCCGCAACCGCCCTGTTGGAGGAGACGCGCAGACGCGGACTGCTGGTCGGCAAGGGCGGCCTGTACGGCAACGTGATCCGGCTGGCGCCACCGATGACGCTCACCGAGGACGAGGCCGAGGAGGCGCTGGGCATCCTCGCCGAGGCTATTGCGGTGGTGTCGGCATGAGGATCACTCACTGGATCGGCGGCAAGGCCTGGACCGGCATCGCGCAGCGCACGGGCGACGTGTACGACCCCGCGACCGGTCAGGTCGGCGGGCAGGTCGATTTCGCCAGCGCCTCGGACGTCGACGAGGCGGTCACCGCCGCCGGCGAGGCCTTCTCCCGCTGGCGCCACGCGTCCCTCACCCAACGCGCGAACGTGATGTTCGCGTTCCGGGAACTGCTCAACGCCCGGAAGTCCGAGCTCGCCGAGATCATCACCGGCGAGCACGGGAAGGTGCGCTCCGACGCGGCGGGTGAGATCCAGCGCGCGCTGGAGGCGGTGGAGTTCGCGTGCGGCATCCCGCAGCTGCTCAAGGGCGGGTTCAGCGAGAACGCCTCCACCAAGGTGGACGTGTACTCCCTCCAGCAGCCGCTCGGCGTCGTCGGGGTCATCTCCCCGTTCAACTTCCCGGCAATGGTGCCGCTGTGGTTCCTGCCCAACGCCATCGCGTGCGGCAATGCGGTGGTGCTGAAGCCGAGCGAGAAGGACCCGTCCGCGTCGAACTTCCTCGCGCAGCTGTTCGCGGAGGCCGGGCTGCCGGACGGTGTCCTCAACGTCGTGCACGGCGACAAGGAGGCGGTCGACCGGATCCTCGAGCATCCGGAGGTCAAGGCGATCTCGTTCGTCGGCTCCACTCCGATCGCCCGGTACGTCTACGAGACCGGCACCCGTCACGGCAAGCGGGTGCAGGCCCTCGGCGGTGCGAAGAACCACATGGTGGTGCTGCCCGACGCCGACCTTGACCTCGCCGCCGACGCCGCCGTCTCGGCCGGTTTCGGCTCGGCCGGCGAGCGTTGCATGGCGATCTCCGTCGTCGTGGCCGTGGATCCGGTCGGTGACGAGCTGGTCGGCAAGATCAGCGAGCGGATCTCCGGACTGCATGTCGGCGACGGTCGCCGCCCAGGCTGCGAGATGGGACCGCTGGTCACCGGGGCGCACCGGGACAAGGTGCGGTCATATCTGGACGCCGGCCGGTCAGCGGGCGCGAAGCTGGTGGTCGACGGACGCAGCCACTCGATCGACGGCGAGGACGGCGGCTTCTGGCTCGGGCCGACCCTCTTCGATCACGTCGGCGAGGACATGTCCATCTACACGGACGAGATCTTCGGTCCGGTGCTCTCGGTGGTGCGGGTGCCGAGCTACGACGCGGCGGTCGAACTGGTGAACGCCAACCCGTACGGCAACGGCACTGCCATCTTCACCAATGACGGCGGCGCCGCCCGGCGGTACCAGAATGAGATCGAGATCGGCATGATCGGCGTGAACGTGGCGATCCCGGTCCCGGTCTCGTACTACTCGTTCGGGGGTTGGAAGGACTCGCTGTTCGGTGACTCGCACGCGTACGGGCCGGAGGGTGTGCACTTCTTCACCAGGACCAAGGTGGTCACCAGCAGGTGGCTCGACCCGTCCCACGGCGGCGTGAACCTCGGCTTCCCCCAGAACAGCTGAGCAGTGGCGCGCTACCGGCCTACGGGCGAGCAACGATGGACAGTCGGAGGCCGGTCTCTGTTTCCTCGATCAGCACGCGTTCGCCGTGGCTGTGGTCTGGCAGCATCGCGTCGTACAGTTCTTCGTTGCTGATCTCTACCGTGCCGCCGGACCGGGCGATGAGGACGTTGAGTACGGCGCGCAGGTTGACGTCGCTGAGGTAGCGCATGGGGGTTGTCTCCGTAGGTACTGCTGCTCGGTTCGACATGAAGGCAGTTCAGTCCCGGCGACCGGGAGGACATCGGCTCGTCAGGAACCGGTCGACGCGGCGCTGCTCGAGGCGTGCGGCGGATCTCGCCAACGAGGGGAGCGATGGCGAAGCCGGTCAGGCTGGGCGAGCGATCGCGGCGAGAACAATGGGCGCAGACTTTTGCTGTGCGCGCGACGGCGGTGGCCAGAGCTGTACCGGCTGACACGAAGGCTGTCATTGGTGACCGCGGTGGGACCACGAGGGCGCGTGCGCCCTGCCGCCGTTGGGTCGGCTGTTCCCGAAGGAGATCAGGGACCGAGGTTGACCCGGGTGAGCCCGCCATGCCGCCCCTTAGAAGCCGGCATGGGCAGGTCCCGATGTCGGGTCAGCTAACTGCCGGATACGCCCAACGTACGCCGGTCCTGTCGAATTGGCGACTGTCGACATCACCGCCTCGGTCGTCACCGCCGGGTCGCCTCATGTCTGGAGTCGATTGCCGGCAGCCCCTACGACGGTCGCACTGCAGGCGACCAATCTCACCGAGCTGTCGACTCGCCGAGCTCGGCGGGGTCGAGACGCAGGGTCGCGAGCAGCCCGCCGTGCCGGGTGGGGTCGACCTGCTCTGGCAGCTCCCGCTCGACCCAGTCGGCCCTGGTGTCCTGGCCGCGCCGACGCAGCGCGGAGACGATCGTGTGTCGGGCGATTGTCATGGTGTGCTCCTCGGTGGTGATGGTGGGAAGATCGTCGGTCCTTTGCCGCCTCGGCGGAGGTGTTGTCGGCGCGGGCGCCGGTTCCGTTGGCGCGGGGTGTCCGGCCGGTCCAGCGGCGCCCATGCGTGGAAGCGACCGCGGCAAGGTCGCCGGGGGCGGGCGAAGATCGCCGCCATCCCCTCCCAGGTGCGCCTGCCCGCGCTGTCGGCCATCGCCTCGGACATCGTGCGCGGCGACGGTGAGCAGCTCCGGAGCATGGACCAGGTTGCTGGCGGTGGCGGCGCGCGCCATCGCCGCCTCGGCCAGGTCGACCGCGGTATCCGGCGGGACGACCAGCAGGTCGACCCGATCCTCGTTGAGGCAGATCGCGGTCAGCAGGCTGGCGGGCTGACTGGTGAAGTAGCCCAATCGCACCACCCTGCCGCCGGCGGCGAGGCGGCGTGGATTGCCGTCCCAGATTTCGGTGTTGAGGACCAGCCGGACGATCGGCCCGTGCAGCAGGTCGATGGCGAGGATGAGGCCGGGCAGTTCCGCGAGCGGATCTGTCGAGCGGGGCCACCAGCCGCCGTCGAGCAGCGTGCGCACGGACCGGGTCGGTTCGATCCGCACGCGCGGCGTCGATGGGGGAGCGAGGGCGTTGGTCGATGGCGTCATGTCGGATCCTTATCGCCGTGACCGCGGCGTAGCGGTGGGGTCGTGCGCAGAATCGCGCCATCCGCCGGGGGGTGCCGGTTCGCCGACCCGTCCGGCGGGGTCGCCGGTTGCCCCGCTCAGTGGCGGCGCTGCAGCTGGGTGATGCGGGCGGTGCCGATCATCATGGCGATGATCGCGAGCGCCGCGCCGTGGCGCGGACGCCGATCCGGGTCGCACCGGCGCGGGTCAGCGGCACCCGGGCCGCCTGGAGGCCGGGAATGCTTCCCCACGGCGGGGGGTCGGTCGGGCCGCTCCGCATCAGGTGCGGTCGGGTACGAACATGGCATCCCCTCGGGCGGAGCCGGCGTGGCGGGCACCTCAGGAGTGGGATGTCGTCGGTTCCGGGATGGCCCCAGCCTACGCCTGTCCGGGGCCGGTCAGGGTCATGAAGTGGCCCCCCGGAGACCGGACACCTTGGTGTGCCCCGGCTTGGCGGTCGGAATTGCCCCTCGCCCGCCTGACCCGACGGCATCGACGGGGTGCCGGGCGTCGAGTACGTTACCGGCGGGTCGATCTGGCGATGGTGGACGGCGGGGAGGCCGCATGGCCGGGAAACACCGTTCGTGGTGGGGCTGGGGGCACGTCGAGGACGCAGTGACCGGCGCGGAGGCCACGGCGTTGGCCGACCGGGTGCGTACCCTGCTGCCCGACGTCGACCTGACCGAGCACGCCGCGCCGCCGGTGGCCGAACTCGGCCTGCGCCCGCCGCGGGTCGATCCGCCGGCGTCACTCGCCCGGCTGTGCTCGACGGACCCGGCCGACCGGGCGGCGCACACCCACGGCAAGGCGTTCCGGGACGTCGTCCGCAACCTGCACGGGGACGTCCACGACCCGCCGGACCTGGTGGTCCGACCGTCGACCGAACAGGACGTCGTCGACGTGCTGGACTGGTGCGCGGGCCGGGACATCGCGGTGATCCCCTACGGCGGCGGCTCGTCAGTGGTCGGCGGCGTGGAGCCGCGGCTGGACGACGCGTATCCCGCAGCGGTCAGTCTCGACCTGGGGCGCCTCGACCGGGTGCTGGAGGTGGACCTGATCAGCCGGGCGGCCCGCATCCAGGCCGGCGTGTTCGGCCCGGCGCTGGAGGACCAGCTCCGGCGGCACGACCTCACGCTGCGGCACTTCCCGCAGTCGTTCGAGTTCTCCACCCTGGGGGGCTGGCTGGCCACCCGCGCCGGCGGTCACTACGCCACCGTCCTCACCCACATCGACGACCTGGTGGAGTCGTTGCGGGTGGTCACCCCGGCGGGCGTCAGCCAGTCGCGCCGGCTGCCCGGCTCCGGCGCCGGGCCCTCCCCGGACCGGCTGTTCCTCGGCTCGGAGGGCGCGCTCGGCGTCATCACCGAGGCGTGGATGCGGCTGCAGGACCGGCCGCGCTGGCGGGCGGGCGCCTCGGTGCACTTCACCGACTACGACCGAGCTGTCGCGGCCACCCGGGCCATCGCCCAGTCCGCGCTGCACCCGAGCAACTGCCGGCTGCTCGACCCGGCGGAGGCGCTCCTCAACGCAGGCGCCGCCACCACCGGCGGCGTGCTCGTCCTGGGATTCGAGTCCGCCGACCATCCGGTCACACCGTGGCTAGACCGCGCCGTCGAGCTGTGCCGCGACCACGGGGGAACCCTGCCCGAGCCGCCCCGCGGCGACGACTCGTCCGGCCCACGGCAGCGGACCGCGGCCGCCGACGCCTGGCGTTCGGCGTTCCTGCGGATGCCGTACCAGCGCGACGCGCTCGCCGCCCGGTCGATGATCGTGGAGACGTTCGAGACTGCCTGCACCTGGGACCGATTCCCCGCCCTGCGCGCCGCAGTGCTCGACGCGACCGGCGACGCGCTCAGCGCCGTCGGCGCGACCGGTGTGGTCACCTGCCGCTTCACCCATGTCTACCCGGACGGCCCCGCCCCCTACTTCGGCGTCTACGCCACCGGCCGCTGGGGCGCCACCGTCGCCCAGTGGGACCAGATCAAGCATGCCGTCTCCGACGCGCTGCTCGCCGCCGGCGGCACCATCACCCACCACCACGCCGTCGGCCGCGACCACCGACCGTGGTACGACCGGCAGCGTCCCGACCCGGTCGCGCTCGCACTACGCGCCGCCAAGAGCGCGCTCGACCCGTCCTGGATCCTCAACCCCGGCGTCCTCGTCGATCCCGTCGGCTGACGTGGGCCAACCCACTGTGCTGGCGTGAACGTTGCCGGTTCACCGGAGTGCTGGTTCAGGATGGGCCGATTGGCGCGCCAGGCCGGTGGCTCGGGGACCAGGATGCCTGGGTAGTTTCCCTGTCATGAGTGAGGACACCTTGCGCTCGGTGGAGATCGAGCGGACCAGCTTGGGGACGTACGTCGTGCGGAACGCTCGCGGCGGATCCATGTCGATGGGCGCGGGCGAGGACGGCAGCTTCACGCCGGTGGAACTGCTTCTGGCTGCCATCGGCGGCTGCACTGCGATTGACGTGGACCACATCACCAGCCGCCGCGCAGAGCCGACCCAGTTCTCCGTCGACGTCACCGGCGACAAAGTCCGGGACGCGGCCGGAGGAAACCGGATGCAGAACCTCAGGGTCGAGTTCACCGTGACGTTCCCGGTGGGCGCGGACGGCGACCGGGCGCGCGAGGCGCTGCCCCGGTCGCTGCAGCAGTCGCACGAACGGCTCTGCACCGTCTCCCGTACCGTCGAACTTGGCACTCCCGTCTCGATCGTCGAGGCTGCCGGTTCCACCGGGGACTGAGGTCTCGTGCGGCAGGCGATCTGACATCGCGGTTAGCGAGCCCGAGGCCGGGTATGCGGCGGTCGAGACAACATGTCCGGGGAACGTCGAGGTCGGCGTGGTGATGGCCACATACGTGATGGTCGCGCGATTACTGACGCGTTGCACTGTTCGCGACCCGCGAAATCCGAGCCCCTGAGGTTGGTTGATCTGGACGTTCCTGCCGAGGACCTGATCCGAGAGGAACGACTGTGCCACACGAGTATCGCAAGGACCCCGAGGCGATTTCTCGGCTGTCGCCGGAGCAATACCGAGTCACCCAAGAAGCTCAGACAGAGCGGCCCTTCAACAATCCCTACTGGGACAACGAGGAGCCGGGCATCTACGTCGACGTCGTATCCGGTGAGCCGCTGTTTGCCTCCGTGAACAAGTACGACAGCGGGACCGGATGGCCGACCTTCACCCGGCCGATCGATCCGGAGAACGTGGTCGAAGTCCGAGATTCGAGCTTCGGTACGGTTCGCACTGAGGTGCGGTCGGCGCACGGGGACAGTCACCTCGGCCACGTGTTCGATGATGGTCCCGTAGAGGCTGGCGGGTTGCGTTATTGCATGAATTCAGCCGCACTTCGCTTCATCCGGCGCGACGACCTCGAGCGTGAAGGTTATGGGGAGTACAGCAAGGTGTTCGAGCCCCAGCGTGGGGGAGCGAGGCGATGACGGACGCGACCGCCTTGGGGCCGCCGCTCCGGTCGCGAGTACCGGACGCCCATCAATATCTTCCGGACGTCCGACGGATACGTCGCCGCGCTGACCTACGGCGTCACCGACTGGGCCAGGAACGTGCTGGCGGCGGGCGGCTGTGAACTCGAGGTCCGTGGCCGGCGAGTGCCCCTCACCGATCCCCGCCTGGTGCAGGACCCCACTTCTTCAGTCAGCCAACCTTCGGTACGGCGCGGGAGATGATCGCGGCGAAGTCGACCCCGCTCGGCAGTGTCCCGTACGCCTGCCCGTGGTCCCCGCCGAGCCGTGAGGCGCAGAAGGCGTCGGCAACAGCGGGGTGGCCATACCGTACGAGCAGCGAACCCTGCAGGACCAGCGCGAGTCGCTCGACGACGCGACGCGCCCGCAGCTCGAGGTCGGCGGGGTCGGACAGCTCGGCCTGCACCTGGCGGACCGTGGCGTCGAGCCGTGCGTCGGCACCGGTCGCGGCGCTCACCTCGGCCCGGAACGCCTCCATGACCTGCGGCTCCTTGACGAGAGCGCGCAGGACGTCCAGTGCGGCGACGTTGCCGGAGCCTTCCCAGATCGAGTTCAGCGGCGACTCGCGGAACAGCCGCGGCATGCCGGACTCCTCGACGTAGCCGTTGCCGCCCAGGCATTCCAGGGCCTCCGCGGCGTGTCCCGGCCACCGCTTGCAGACCCAGTACTTGCCGATGGCGAGGGCGAGACGCTTGAACGCCGTTTCGCCGGCGTCGCCGCGCGCGGACCGGTCGGTGGCACCGGCGAGGCGCATCATCAGGACGGTGGCGGCCTCGGACTCGACCGCGAGGTCCGCGAGCACGTTGCGCATCAGGGGCTGGTCGACGAGGTACCGGCCGAAGGCCTGCCGGTGGGTGACGTGGTGGGCGGCGGTGATCACGCCCTGGCGCATCCCGGCCGCCGCGCCGATGACACAGTCGAGGCGGGTCAGGTTGACCATGTCGATGATGGTGCGGACGCCGCGGCCCTCGTCGCCGACCCGCCAGGCGACGGCGTGCTCGTACTCGACCTCGGACGACGCGTTGGACCTGTTACCGAGCTTGTCCTTCAGGCGCATCAGCCGCATCGGGTTGCGCGTGCCGTCCGGCAGGACGCGGGGGACCAGGAAGCAGGTGAGCCCGCCCGGCGCCTGGGCGAGGGTGAGGAAGAGATCGCACATCGGCGCGGAGGTGAACCACTTGTGCCCGACCAGCCGGTAGGTGCCGTCCGGCTCCGGGTGGGCGGTGGTGGTGTTGGCGCGTACGTCCGAGCCGCCCTGCTTCTCCGTCATCGACATGCCCGCCAGCAGCCCCTGCTTGGTCAGCGGCGTGCGCAGCCCGAAGTCGTACGTCGTGGCGGTGAGCAGCGGCTCGTACTGCGCGGCCAGGCCCGGGCTGTGCCGCAGCGCCGGCACGGCCGCGTAGGTCATGGAGATCGGGCAGCCGTGGCCGGCGTCGGGGCGCCAGGTGTAGAACCTGGCGGCCCGGGCCACGTGCGCGCCGGGCCGGTCGTCCGCCCACGGCGCCGCGTGCAGGCCGTGGGTGACCGCGGTACGCATCAGCTCGTGCCAGGCCGGGTGGAACTCCACCTCGTCGATCCGGTTGCCGTAGCGGTCGTGGGTACGCAGGACCGGCGGGTGCTCGTTGGCCAGCCGCCCGTACTCGATGGCCTGCTCGCTGCCACCCAACCGACCCAGCTCGTGCAGCTCGGTGGCGGCCCAGCCGGCACCCTCCCGCGCCAGCCCGTCGAGCAGCGCCGCGTCGTCCGCGGCGTCGTAGCCGACCAGCGGGGGAACCTGGTTGAACACCTCGTGTGTGGTCACGGCGACACTCCAAGCGCGCGGTGGATGAAGGCGATCAGGCCGGGGATGGTGTCCGGGCCGGCGACCCCGGCAGCCAGCGGGCCGACCATGGCCTCGGCCAGGGCGCCGACCAACGCGGTGGCGGACAGGTCGGGATCCTGCGGGGGCAGCTCGCCGCTCGCCACACCCTGCGCGACGTAGCCGGCGATCAGCTCGGCGTACGCCCGGCGGAAGACGAGCCGCTCGGCGTCGACCGCCGGATCGACCGGCTCGGCGAGCAGCGCGTACGCCAGCCGCGGGGACTGCAGGGCCCGCCCGGAGAACGTCTCGACGACGGCGGACACCCGCTCGGCGACGGTGGCCTCCAGCGCCGCCGCACGGGCGACCGCGTCGACCTCCCGCTGCGAGGCCGTGCGGAACACCTCGGCGAACAGGTCCGCCTTGGTGGGGAAGTGGCGGTAGACGCTGCCGGTCGCCAGGCCAGCCCGCTCCGCGACGGCGGCGACGGAGCAGCCGGCGTAACCGTGCTCGGCCATGATCTCAAGAGCCGCGGCGATGATCCGCTCCCGGGAAGCGGTCAGCCGCGCCTTCACCCGGTCGGTGCTCCGGTAGGCCACGCAAGGATTGAACCACCATTCAATCCTTGGCAGCAAGGTGTGCTTCTACAGGGTCGGCCGGCGCATCCTTCGATCGGTAGCCGGCCCGCTAGGCGGTCAGGCTCTTAACCATGAGATGTTCCCGGCGTACGCCGTCAGGCATGAGGTCGCCGAGCTCACCCGTCTCACGGAAGCCGTTGCGCTGGTAGAGCGCCCAGGCGTTCGGGTTGCCTTCGGCCACGGACAGCCGCAGCGTCCGCGCCCTCACCTCTCGAGCCCACCGCTCGACCGCTCGCACGAGCTGGTCGCCCACGCCCCGGCCGCGTGCCGCCGGCGTCACGTACATCGAGATCAGCTCGACGACGCCGTCCTGCTCGGTCGGCACCCCGCTGACCATCCCGACCGGTTGCCCGTCGAGCAGCGAGACCACGTTGTACGAGCCGGGGATGGCCAGCCGACCACGCCAGCGTTCCTCACTATCGCCGTCACCCTGCCAGTCCGACAGTTGCGAACCGAAGGCGTAAGGCGCCTCCTTCAGCGCGGCGAGCCGCAGTTCCCGCCAGATCTTCCAATCGCCCTCGCTGAGCACCCGCATCCCGATCATGCCGCGAAGGCTGCCGCAGGTGTGGGGCGCCGGCAAGCCAGTTCCGCCGGCCCCCATCCGTCCTCGTCACGGCTTGAAGGTGAGCGTCTGCTCCGCCTCCTTCTCGATGCCGGTCCGGTCCCAGCGCATGGGCAGGGTCCGGCCGGTACGCCACAGCGCGAACTGGTCGTCGTAGTGGGAATGGAACGCGTGGCCGGAGTTGCCGGTCAGCTGGATCCACCGGGACGCGTCCAGGTCGGACAGGTCGACGATCATCCGCATCGACGGGACGGCGTCGACCTCGTACCCGGCGGCGGCGTCCCAACCGGTCGCGTTGACGATCGCGTCGCCCCCCGACACGCCCACGGTCTTCTCGTTGAACAGCCACTCGACGAGCCCGACGCCCGACTTGCCGAAGGTCTGGTTCCGCACGCTCAGGGTGTGCATCCGGCCCCAGCGCCAGTCCTCCGGCCGGTACCCCTGATCGCGCCGTAGCTCTTCGGCCGCCTCCGCCGCCGCCGACCGGAGGATGTCGTCGCGGCGCTCGACGCCCGGGGTGTCCTTGCGGTCCCACCAGGGCGACTCCGGCTGCGCGAGCAGCCCCCGTACCACCTCGAACCACCGGTCGCCGCCATCGGGCCGGTTGCCGGCGGGCAGCTCGTCGAAGGTGTCGGCGAGCAGGTGCCGCCAGGTCGCGTTGTAGTACGCGGCCGCTACCGAGCTGCGCGCCTCGGCGCTGCCCGCGTCGCCCTCAGCCGGCTGCTGGAAGTCCCACCCCTTCCACAGCTCGGGCGCGGCGACCGGGGCGGTGTCGGAGGGATCGGGCGTCCCGAGGGCGTCGACAACCGCCGGCACGAGCGTCGGCGCGAAGCCGTTGCGGTTGTCGAACTGCATCCGCTGCACGTCCGCGACGGTGATCTTCCCGGCGCTACGGGCCGCGCCGATCAGGTCGCGGATGCGCTGGCTGCGGTAGCCGTACGACCAGTCGCTGGTCAGGAAGCGCTGGTAGGCGGGGCCGACGACGGCCTGGTTGGCAGTGACCACGTAGCCGTCCGCCGGGTTGAAGACGCTCGGCAGCTCGGCGAAGGGGATGAAGCCCTTCCAGTCGTACGCCGAGTCCCAGCCGGGTGCCATCCACCGCCCGTCGCCCTTGCCGCGCACTGGGACCCGGCCGGGGGACTGGTAGCCGATGTTGCCGTCGACGTCGGCGTAGACGAGGTTCTGCGCCGGTACCTCGAACAGTGCGGCCGCCGCGCGGAACTCGGTCCAGTTCGTCGCGGCGTTGAGCGCGAAGAGCGCGTCGGCGGTCCGGCCGGGCCGGAGTGCCGTCCAGCTCAGCGCGATCGCGTAGCCGTTCCGCCGGTCGCTGTCGGCGTTCGCCGGCTGGCTGGGGTTGAGCAGCGGGGTGGCGGCGACGGGCGCGGGTGAGCCGGCCGGATCGACCGGCGGCTTGACGCCGATGTCCCGCAGGGACGCGGAGGCGTCGGAGAGCAGCGGGCCGTGCCCGGACACCCGCACGGTGATCGGCACGTCCTTGTCGCCCGCGACCGTGATGGTCTCGGCGCGCGTCTCCAGCGGCCGCCACTCCCCGTCGACCTGGACGCGGTCGCCGTCCACCCGCTCCAGGTAGAGGTCCGTGACGTCGGGGTTGAGGTTGGTGAAGCCCCACGCGATGCGGGCGTTGTGGCCGATGATCACGCCGGGCACACCCGAGAAGGTGAAGCCGGCCGCGTCGTAGGCGCACTCGCAGTGCAGGCCCATCTGGTACCAGATCCCGGGCATGCTGGGGCTCAGGTGCGGGTCGTTGGCCAGGATCGGCTTGCCGGTCGCGGTGAGCGCACCACCGATCACCCAGGAGTTCGAGCCGATGCCCGGGCCGCCGTCCCCCATGAGGTTCGGCAGCCGCGACAGGCCGTCGGCCATCGCCGTGATCGTCTGCGCGGTGACCGCGCCGCCGCCGCCCGCACCGCCGCTGGTACCCGCTCCGACGGGCACCGGCGGCTTGGTGGGCACGGCCCGCTGGTCGAAGGCGCCGCCCACGATGCCACCGCCAGTGACGATCGGGGCGTTGCGGTCGTACGGGTACGCCGGATAGAGCTCCTCGACCTGCTTCCGGGTCAGGCCCGCGGCGAGCAGCGCCGCACGGGTGATCTCCGTTTCCATGTTGCCCCGCAGATCCCACGCCATCGCCTTGAGCCAGGCGAGGCTGTCGACCGGGCTCCACTTCTCGATCGCGTAGTCCGAGTTCTGCAGGCCGAGCACGGTGTACTCCAGGCTCGCCCGTCCGCCGTCGTGGTCGGCGAGCCAGGCGTTCACCCCATCGGCGTACGCCTGCAGGCCACGCTTCGTGTCCGGGGCGAGGATTTGCCACTCCTGCTCGGCGACCCGGCGCCAGCCCATCGTGCGCAGGTAGATGTCGGTCTCGACCTGGCTCTTTCCGAAGAGTTCGGCGAGCCGGCCGGCGGTGACGTGCCGGCGGAAGTCCATCTCCCAGAACCGGTCCTGCGCGTGCAGGTAGCCCTGGGCGCGGAACAGGTCGTCGGCGGTCTTCGCGTACACCTGGGGAATCCCGTGGTCATCGCGGTACACGGTCACCGGCGCGGAAAGTCCGGGCAGCCGCAGGACGCCGTCGTCCTGCGGGAACGAGCGGCGCACCGCCCAGACGGCGGCGACGGCGAGCACGAGGACCAGCACCAGGAGGACCGCCACGGTCCAGAGCGCGATCTTCCGCACCCGCGACCAGGGAATGCGTACGGGATTCACGTCGCCGGATCCTAGCGCCCCGGCCGACCTCGTACCCGGTCCGGTTGGTGGTCGTTCACCGCCTACAGACGACTTTCGCTACCCGAGCTCGGCCGGTCGGTCGACCAGGGCGACCAGCTTCTTCGGCGCCATGAGGCAGTAGCTCTCGGTGAGCAGCTCGCCGACCTCGTCCCAGTCGACGCGGTCGTCGAGCACCATGCCGACGACGTTCTCGCCCCAGCTCGCTTTGTAGAACGGGGGGCCGCTGCCGACCAGCCCGGCGATCTCGTCGCCGGGCGACCGGAAGGTCAGCACGCAGGCCGGCTCGCCCGTCCCGGCAGCTCGGGCGTGGGCCGCCTCGTGGTCCGGGTCGACGGTGAGCACGTGGGCGAACGTGCGTTTGCGGATCCGCCACCGCGTGCCCACCCACGCCGGCTCCTCGTAGGTCTCCGGCAACCCGAGGCAGACGGGCCGGAGTCGGTCGAGGATCTCGGATGGGACGTCTCCAGGACCAGTCACGCCCGCGACGCTACCGGCCCTCTCCGACACGTTCCGCGGAGCGGAAAGTCGGCCCTGGCTACGGCGAGATTCGGACCTCCACGGAGCTGATGAACCACCGGAAGTCGGACGTGCTGTCGATGGACACGTCGTTGGTGCCGCTCGAGTCGAACGAACGCGTCCCGGCGCACACGATGACCGACTGACCCGCAGGCACCGGTCCCGCGCTGAACAGCTGCGCGAAGTAGTGCGCACCACGGGTCAGTTTCACCTGCTCGTAGCTCTTGTCGTCGTCGGTCTCCTCGTCGAAGGCCGACATCTCGGCGTACGACGGCTCGGACACGTTGGGATGCAGGACGTCGAGCATCAGGAAGTTCCGCTGGCCCGTGCGGGAGTTCGACCACCCCCATTCGTCCTTTGTCTCCAGCCGGTGTGTCGCCTCGACGCACTGCGCGTCGATGAGGACCTCGACCAGACCCGTCGTCGGCGGGACGAAAGCGAATGCCACCGCGCTGAAGCCGTCGCCGGAGGCGTAGTCGAAGTCGCCGGCGTCGCTGTCCTCCATCGTGATGGAGATGCCCACGTCTCCGACCGAAGGGTTCAGGGCGTGCAGGCGATCAACGACGAAGTTGTCATTGCGCACCGGGACGAAGCCGAAGTTGAACCCGAAGAACGGCGGCCGGAAGACTTCCCATCGGTGCGGGCCCTGGCTGTCGTCGGGGTCGTAGACACCCCACGGGAGCGCCCGGTCGTGGAAGGGCGACAGGCTCAACCACTTGTCGAGGTTCCGCGAAAGCTGGAATCCGGCGGTGATGTTCTCGGCGGCCGTGAAGACGTCGGTTATCGCCTCGTGGTATTCCGTCCCTATCGCAGCGAGCTCGTCACGTCGGATGGCCCGGCTGCGCAGGAACGCGTCGGCCTTCTGCTTCCTGGACTGGTTCAGGGCGCCGTAGCTCGCCTTCAACCCTTCGGGCGGCTGGAGCAGGTCACGGAAGGTCAGCCTCTCCTGACGCATCAGGTCCCGCAGATCCGCCCACGTGTCGTCGCCCAGCAGGTGCCGCAGCCGGTGGCTCGCATCGGCCGACAGTTTCGCGGCCTTGCTGTCGCGCTTCTTGGTGATCCCCTCGAGGTGCCTATCGCGCTCCTCGACTGCCGCATCGGCCGATCGCTGGGCTTCGACGGGGAACTGGCCGAAATGGCGAGATTGTCTGCAGGTTCCGAACACGTGGACCACCCCACTAAGGCCGTGCATCCATGCTGCTCCGGAAGCTCCCTGGGTGGCCATACGGCTTCTGCCATGTTTGCATCGCCGCATCTACCTACAACCCGGCCTCAATCAGACTCTTCGTCCACGCGGCCCTCGGACCCGGCGACGATGCGCCTCGCCCGGTGCTTGTGGCCTGGCTGGCGTCGGGTCGAGAATCGATCCATGCCGTCGAAGACGCACATCGCGCGTCTCGCCTGGGACGCAGCCCGGACCATCGCCCATGCCTCGGCGGACCCCGCGCGAGCGGTCTGGTTCGCCGACTGGTTCGACACCCATGCCGGTCAGCCGTATGGGCAACTGGTCATCGAGTCCCGCAACCGTCTGGTCGCCGGCCACGGCTTCGAGTCCACAGCGGTTGAGGCGGGCCTCTGGCGAGTTCGGCTGGATGACCTGCTCCACGACCGACCTGACCTGGTGGAGCCACTGGCCGCGCTGATTCGGAACACCCACTCCGCCGCCGCCTGACCCGCCGCCCCGGTCAGGGCACCTCTCCTCTTCCAGCAACTGCGGCGTGGGCAATGGTGGTCTCACCTACGCTGGGCGGGTGGCGATCAGCAGCGGCCGGCTCCGGTTCGGCCCGGACAACGGGCGGATGCTGCTGCGTACGGGCCGCACCGGCGTCGGCTCGACCGTCGGCCACGATCTGGCCATCGAGGTGACCGACTGGTCGGTGGAGATCGATGTTCCCGAGACCGGGCCGGCTGATGCCACCGCGACGGCTCGCGTCGGGTTGGCGTCCCTGGCCGTGCGGGAGGGCACCGGGGGCGCGCGACCGCTGACCGACAAGGACCGGGGCGAGATCGAGAACAACGCCCGCCGGACGTTGGGTGTCGACCGCCACCCGACGGCCACCTTCGCGTCCACCCGCGTCGTCAGCGGCGAGGACTCCAGCACCATCAGCGGAACTCTCACCCTGCACGGGGTCGCCCGTCCCATCGACGTCGAGGTGCGCGAGGTGGCGCCCGACCGGTACCGCGCGACGACGGCGGTGACCCAGTCGGCGTACGGGATCAAGCCGTACTCGGCCTTCCTGGGCGCGCTCAAGGTCCGGGACGAGGTCGAGGTGGAGATCGACGTCCAGCTCGGACCGGACATGAGTCTGCCGATCTCGATCCAACCGCATGCGGTTCATCCCTAAAATTACTGGAATGGACGTCGAAGCGAGCACCCGGCTTGAAACCATCCTCGGCATGCCGCTGGCCGAGGATGCGGTGCGCCAGTGGCCGCAGTCCGGCGAACTGATCCGGGGCCGGGCGCGGATCGCGGAGGTGGAGTCGCACTTCGTCGGGCTGCGGCTGGGCGTGGGCCGGCGCCACTCCTGCGGCAACACGCTGGTCGTCGAGTGGAGCAACGACTACGGCGACGGCCGGATCTACCGCAACGTCTCGATCGCTGAGGTACGCGACGGTGAGGCGGTCACCGTCACGGACTACTGGGGTGAGCCGTTCGCCGCGCCCGAGTGGCGGCAGGCGCTGGGGGAGCGCCTGGACATGCCGGCGGGTGGCATCTGGCCGACGTCCGACGACCTCACCGTCTCGTAACCGGTCTGAACCTCGGGAGGTCGCCGCGGGGGACCTCGCGCTGCGGTGTGGACCGATACCCTGCGCTGGTGACGGACCTGCGCTGGCGACCCGCCGTACTGGCCGATGTGGACGCTCTGGCGGATCTCTTCGCCGCCGGTGAGCAGGGCGATCCCGTCGGCCTCGACGTCGAGCCCGACCAGGTTCGCGCCCGGCTGACCATGCGAAGCCTGGACCTGACCCGCGACACTCTCGTCGCCGAGGACGCCGGCCGGATCGTCGCCTACGGGGAGGCCGCCGACATGGGCACCGGGCCAGGCGTGCTGCGCATCCGGCTCACCAACGTGGTGGACAGCTCGGCGCGCGGCGGAGCCACCCGTCCCCTGCACGGCTGGCTGATCGGACGGGCCACGCAGCTGCGGAAGGAGCGCCGGCCGGAGCTTCCCGCCATGCTCGGCACCCGCTGCGGCGCCGGCGACCCGGACCGCCTGCACCTGCTGACCGACGACGGCTTCTCCGTGGTGCGCTGGGAATGGACCCTCACGCGCGAGCTGACCGCGCCCGTCCCCGCGGCCGCCGCCCCGGCCGGCGTCGAACTCGTGCCCTTCGACCAGCGGTACGACGAGGAGACCCGGCTCGCCCACAACGAGGCCTATGCCGACAGCCCGACCGCGATGATCCCCGATCGGGAGAGCTGGCCGTCGCACGCCACGGGCCTGCCGGCGTTCCTGCCCGACGCGTCCGTCCTGGCGCTCGCCCCCGACGAGCCAGACGGCAACCCGGTCGTCGGTTTCCTCTTCACCCTCGACCACGTCGACGCGGATGGCCGGCCGGCGGTCCTGCTGCACTGCCTCGGCACCCGGCCCGCATGGCGTCGCCGCGGTCTGGCCAGCGCCATGATCTCCAAGGCCTTGAGCGCGTGCCGGGCGGCGGGCCACCAGAGGGCGGAACTGCAGGTGGGCGGCGACAACCGGGAGGCGGTGCGGCTCTACACCCGCCTCGGATTCGCCGATACCGGCCGCGGGCACGCCATCCTGACCCGCCGGCTCCCCGCCGACTGACCGACTCCCGCGGCTGGCGGGATATCCGGCGGTGGTTGCCGGCCCCCGGTCAGGCGGTCTCCGACGGCCGGGAGTCCGCGAGTTCCGCGATCACCTCCGCGTGACAGCGCTCCGGCACGCACCAGCAGCCCAACCTGCGCCCCCGCAGGTCGGGGAGGAGGGCGAGCAGGTCCGGACGGCCGAGCAGGTACGCGCGGTACTTCTCAAGGACCTCGTCGCGGCTGCCGTCCGGGCCGGGCCGGTACGGGCTGGACAGCGGTGAGGCGGGGAGACGCCAGCCGCCACGGAACATGGCGCGCCCGACGTAGACCACGTCGGCGTATGCCGGGTCGTCGCGGTGGCCCTTCAGGTTGACGACCGTGGTTGCGTGCACGATCAGCTCCTCAGTCTCCCGACGGCAGCGCCGGTACCGGACGGGCCGGCGTGCCGAGTACAGCGTGCCCTCCGCGGAGTCCACCACGCCACCGTGCCGTGGTCGACGGTTTCCCGGTCGGCTTCCCAGCGTTCGGGGATAGGGTCGGGCACTGTGCGGACCAAGCAGGAGCTGAGCGCGGCCATCCGACGCGAGCGGCGAGCCGCGCTGGTCGTCAACGCCCATTCCCGCCGCGGCCGCCGGCTCTACGAGCAGGCCCGCTCACGGCTGATCGCGGCCGGCTTCACGCTGCTCGGCGCGTACCCGGTCGACCGGGCCCGCGAGCTTGATCAGACCCTCGCGGCAGCCGCCGACCTGGGGCCGGACCTCCTGGTCGCGGGCGGTGGCGACGGCACCATCGGCGCGGCCGCGCGTCTGCTCGCCCACCGGGACATCGCGCTCGGCCTGCTGCCGCTGGGCACCACCAACAACTTCGCGCGTACGGTCGGCGTCCCGCTCGACCTCGACGCCGCGGTCGGAGTCCTCACCGACGGCAAGGTGGTCGACGTCGACCTCGGGCTCGTCGGCAACCTGCGGTTCACCAACCACGTCGGCATCGGCCTCTCCGCCGACGTGATGCGCCAGGCGCCGCGGCGGCTGAAGCGGGTCACCGGCCGACTCGCGTACCCGGTCACCGCGCTGGCGCTGCTCACCCGGCACCGGCCACTGCGCGCCACCGTCCGTGCCGAGGGGCGCGAGCACGAGTTCGTCACCCACCAGCTGTACGTGGCGAACGGCGGCTTCCACGCCGGCCGGCCGATCACGGCGGACGCCGACGCCGACGACCGGCTGCTGGTCGCGTACCCGGTGGGCGGCCGGACCCGCCGCGCGCTGCTGCGGGAGACGACCCGCAACGCGGCGACCGGGCACCGGCGCACGGTCCGCGACGAGCCGTTCCTCGGCGTCCGGCAACTGTGGCTGGAGACCGACCGCCCGGCGCCCGTCGAGGTCGACGGCGAGCTGTACGGCGAGACCCCGATCCGGATCGGCCTGGACCCCAACGCGTTGCGGGTGATGGCCCCCGCCGACACGCCGGACCGCTAGCCTGCGGGCACCGGGCCCGGCCGAGACCCCTCCTTCCCGGCCGGGCGCTGGGTCACGCGGCGAGCACGAACTGGTGCTTCGCGTTCACGACGGCGAGGTGCAGCAGCCGGTCGCCGAGGGCGACGCCGCGGGCCGAGAGCAGCTTGTCCTTGTCGGCGTCGACCGCGACGGCCATGCCGCCCAGGCTGGTCGACCGGAGCGGCCCCGCGGTGAGCCGCTGGATGAACGCCCGCGCCCGGTGGCCCGGAGTGGGCTGCGGCGGGGCGACGCGCGCGTCCATGGCGACCGCCGACAGCAGGGATTCCCACTGCTCGGCCAGCGTCTGTGGGTCGTCGTAGACCTCCAGCAGCACCGGGTGACCGGCCGCGCCGATCAGCACGCCGCGCTGCCCGTACAGCGGTCGGATGGTGCGGAGGATGCTCTTCAGCTCCGCGGCCTGGCGGTTCTGCAGGTCCACCAGCGACGACGTCGGGGAGCTGCCCAGGTCGCGTTCGTAGCGGCTCACCCGCCGCCACACGTCGCCCTGGTCGACGCCGGTCCCGTGGCCGCCGGGGGTTTCCGCGCGCAGGCCACGCAGCGCACCCCGCACGGCGAGCGGCGCCCGGTGGCGTGCGAGGCGCTGGACCTTGCCGCCCGCCCAGCGGTTCTGCTCGACGCAGGCGACCGGCACGTCCTGCTGGCCCTGGGCATCAATGAGCACGCTGCGGGTCACCACCCGGTGCTGCCATCCGCCGTCGAGCAACGCGCCTTCCAGCAGGAGCAGGGGAGTGCCGCCCGGGTTGGTGACCCGCAGCTTCCCCACCACCGGGGTCGGCAGCTCATCGATCCTGGCGTCCGCGGGCAGGGAGGTGCGGCAGGCGCTCGGAGCGATGGCGGCGTCCGTCCACACCGGGAAGACGGTGAGCGGGCCGGCCTGGGTCGGGGCGCCGAGGTGCAGGGCGGGCAGAGCGGTCATGGAAGCCTCCTGGCTGGTACTTATCTCGTTTAGCGCGCTAAAGCTAGCAGGAGTTTTCGCGGTAAGCAAGATAAGGTGGGTGGCGTGAAAGCCGATGCTCACTCCGAATGGCGTGACGGCCAGGGCCGGCGGCTCGTCGACTACCCGCGCCCGTCGCTCGCCGTGGACGTCGCCCTGATGACGGTGACACCGCACACCGGCCAGCTCGCGGCCCTGCTGGTGCGTCGCGACGACCCCCTGGACGGCGGGCACTGGGCGCTGCCCGGCACCTTCGTCCACGAACGGGAACGGCTGGCCGACGCCGTGCTACGGCTGCTGCGCGACAAGTGCGACATCTCCGGGCTTGCCCCTCGTCAGCTGCACGTCTTCGACGACCCCGACCGGGACCCGCGCGGTTGGGTCATCTCCGTCGCGCACGCCGACACCGTTCCGTACCACCGGATCAGCCGCCAGGTCGAGGAGCGGGCCGATCTCCACCTCGCGCCCGTGGCCCCGCCCGGCGGATCGCGCCCGCCGCTGCCCGACGGTCAGGCCGTGCTCCCCGCGGACCACGAGGACATCCTGGAGCGGGCCGTGGGCGACCTGCGCACCCGCTATCGCACCGCGGCCGACCCGGACCGGTTGCTGAACGACCACTTCACCATTCGCCAACTGCAGCAGATCCACGACGCGGTGGACGGCCGGGTCAGTCACAAGGACGCGTTCCGCCGGTTCGCCGACGACAAGATCGAGGGCACCGAGCACGTCGACCGGAGCGGGCCGGGACGACCGGCGCAGCTCTACCGCCGCCGAAACCGAGGTGGTGATTCCCCGGCGGCGACCCGGGGCGCGGAGACGGCCTACTCGGACGGCCAACTGCTGGCGGCCGTCGCCGAGTACGCCCGGGGCGTCGACCGGGTCACCATCCAGGGCTACGCCTTGTGGGCGCGTTCCACCGGCCGTCCCAGCGAGGCGCTGATCCGTCGACGACTCTCCGCCCAGCTGGAAGGCTGGTCCGGCATCGTGCGGGCGGCGACCGGCGGCGCCCCGGGCTCCCGCCAGTTCGCTGACTGACCTGGTCAGGAGTCCTGGCGGGATCGGTGGCGTGGGCGGCGCAGCGCGTACCAGGTGGCGCTGAGCAGGAACAGGGCGGCGCTGATCAGCAGCCATCGCGTGAGGTACGGCTGCTGGTCCTGGCCGGTCGCGGCGAGGTACGTGTCCCGGCCCTGTCGCAGGATGCCCGGCAGGTACACGAGGAAGAGCAGGCCCGAGGCGAGCGCCGGGAAGCGTACGTGGTGCAGCAGGGACGGCCGGGTTCGCCTGCCGGCGCGGTGGGCGTCGACGGCGCGCCGCAGCGCCCGGTCGGCGAGCGCGTAGACCGGGAACAGGACGAAATCGTGGGCGATGGCCGCCCCGACGAACCAGAGCAGCATCCGACCGGCGGTCGGCTCCCCGGCGAGCCGCAGCACGATCCAGGTGGTGACGGCGAAGGCGCCGACGAGCAGCACCAGGTGCCGCAGCTTGGCACCGTAGCCGGTCCGGAACCGGTCACCGAGGTCACGCATCGGACCGGAAGGTGATGTCGGCGACCCACTTGGTGCAGTGCACGCCCGGCAGGGCCGGGACGATGACCCGCGCGGGGTAGCCGTGGTCCAGGGACAGGTCGGCGCCGTTGACCCGCAGGGCGAGCAGGGAGTCGCCGTCCAGGACCTGGTTGGCCTGCAGGACCGCCTGGTTGAACAGCCCGGCGCGTTCCATTGAGCGGACCTGCGCGGAGGCGGGGTCGCTCACCCCGACCAGGGCGGCGAGGTCCCGCAGGCGTACGCCGGTCCAGGTCTGCAGGGTCGACCAGCCTTCCACGCAGGCGATCGGCAGGCGCGCGGTGTGCTGGCTCATCGCGAGCAGCTGGGCACGATCGAGGGTGACCTCGCGGTCGTCGCCGCGAACGGTCAGCCGCCAGCCTCCGGTCTGCTGGACGCCCGCCGCCGCGGCGGTCCGGTTCACCGGAAAGCCGTTCGGGCCTTCCCCGGGCTGCCGTCCCCTCGGCAACAGCAGCGCCGTGCGGCGCCACCCGCCGTCCAGGGTCTGCCCGACGGTGAGCCCGGCGAGCAGCACGGACAGGCCACCGACCAGGGTCAGCGCCCCGCGCCGGCTCATGGTGGCCGGTCCGGGACGGGTGGGCACCAACCTGTCCGGGTCGGGCGGCTCGGGCCGCGTCGTCGGGCTGCGCACCTCTCGCTGCACCGGTCGGGACCGCAGCGCGGACACCAACCGGGGCAGCTTCAGCGCCACGTGGACCACGAACGCCGCGGTGAAGACCCAGGCGCCGAAGTAGTGGGCGGTGTAGAAGTCGAAGCCGAACAGGTACGCGTACTGGATGTTGAGCAGCCCGGTGCCGATCTGGAAGAGGATCCCACCGACCAGCAGCAGCAGGGACAACCGCTCCAGTACCTGGGCGAGGGAGCGGGCCGGCGGCCAGTCGAACAGCTTCGGGATCACCGACCACAGCTTGGCCAGCACCACCGGGATCAGGACGATCCCGAGCGTCACGTGCAGCCCCTGGGTGACCCGGAACAGCCACGACGGCCGGGCCGGCCAGTCGAACGGCGGCAGCCGGAGCCAGCCGACGTCGCGGGGGAACGCCTGATCGATCTGCGGGCTGTAGGCGGCGTAGTCGAGCAGGCCCGTGATGATCACCAGGGGCAGGCCGGCGAGCAGCACCATGCCGTACACGGACGTGAGCCACGGGCCGCGCAGCGGGCTGCGCCACCGTCCGGCGATGCCGCGGACACCGGGCGGCGCATGCCGGTCCATCGCCCGCCACAACCCCCGGGGGAAGCCGTCCGCCGGATCGGTACGCGGCGACTCCGGCGCCCGCGTGAAGTCGCTACCGGACACGGCCTTCCTCCTCTCGTCGCCGGGTCGCCCGGCTCTGTGGCCGGTACGCGAGATCCCACCGCCTGACCATGGCCGGTTTCCGGGTCCCACCTCGGACGCTAGACGCGACCGCCGCCGTCCGGTCCGGTTCCCGGCGTTACGGAACGCTTACCGGTCCTCGACGGCCCCACCCGTTCCGACATCCACCACGGACGGGTGAACCACCGGCGGAACCTGTTGCGAAGTCCTTACGTCCGTTCCGAACCAGCTCCGAGACGGCCGCGGCGGCCCTACGGTGACCGGGATGCGGGTACTGGTCACCGGCGCGGCCGGGTTCATCGGATCGCAGGTCGCCGACCTGCTCGTCGCCGAGGGGCACGAGGTGGTGGCGGTGGACGCGCTGCTGCCGCAAGCGCACGGCGGAGAGCTGCCGGAATGGTCCAGGCGGCACGATCCGGTGCTCGGCGACGTCCGGGACGCGGCGCTGCTGGACCGGCTCCTGCCCGGGGTGGACGCGGTCTGCCACCAGGCGGCGATGGTGGGGCACGGCCTGGACCCGGGCGACGCGCCGGACTACGCCAGCCACAACGACTACGGCACGGCAGTGCTGCTGGCGGCGATGTACCGCGCCGGCGTCGACCGGCTGGTGCTGGCCAGCTCGATGGTGGTCTACGGCGAGGGCCGCTACGAGTGCGCCGAGCACGGCCCCGTCGGGCCCGCGCCGCGCCGCCCCGCGGACCTCGACGCCGGCCGGTACGACCCGACCTGCCCGCAATGCGCTGCCGCCCTCACCTCGGCCCTGGTACCCGAGGACGTGCCGCTGGAGCCGCGCAGCACGTACGCGGCCAGCAAGGTCGCCCAGGAGCACCTGGCCGCCGCGTGGGCGCGGCAGACCGGCGGCGGGGTGTGGGCGCTGCGCTACCACAACGTCTACGGGCCGCGGATGCCGCGCGACACCCCGTACGCCGGGGTCGCCTCGATCTTCCGGTCGGCGCTTGCCGACGGCCGGCCGCCCCGGGTGCTGGAGGACGGCCGGCAGCGGCGCGACTTCGTCCACGTCGCCGACGTGGCCCGGGCCAACCTGCTCGCCC
>JBARAE010000529.1:0-12529 GCA_049791715.1 Micromonospora sp. | reverse complement strand
CTGAAGGCGGTGCGTGACCCGTTCCCCGACATCCCGTTCGTCGCGGTCGGCGGGGTGGGCCTCGACGAGCTGCCTGGCTACCTCGCGGCCGGTGCGATCGCCGTCGGTGTCGGCGGCCCGCTGGTCGGGGACGCCGCCTCCGGCGGTGACCTCGACGCCCTGCGCCAGCGGGCCCGGGCCTACCTGGCCGCCACCTCATGACCCGGTTCGACCTGCTGACCTTCGGCGAGGCGCTGGTGTCGCTGCGGTCGGCCGGGCCGCTGACCACCGGCGGCCCGCTCACCATGCACCTCGCCGGCGCCGAGTCCAACGTGGCCATCGGGCTGGCCCGGCTCGGTCACCGGACGGCCTGGGCCGGGCGGGTCAGCGACGACGAGCTCGGCGGGTACGTGCTGCGACAGCTCCGGGCCGAGGGGGTCGACGTCGCGCACGCCACCCGCGACCCCGAGCGTCCCGCTGGGCTGATGTTCCTGGAACGGCGCACCGCCGACCTGTCCCGGGTGGGCTACCACCGGGCCGGCTCGGCCGGGTCCGCGCTCCGCGCCGACGACCTGCGCCCGGCGCTGGCCGCCGGCACCCGCGTCCTGCATGTGACCGGCATCACCCCGGCGCTGTCGGAAAGCGCCCGCGAGGCCACCCGGTGGGCGGCCGAGACCGCGTCCCGGGCCGGTGCGCTGGTCTGCCTCGACGTCAACCACCGGGCGCGGCTGTGGAGCCGGGACGACGCCCGGGCGGTGCTCGCCCCGCTGGCCGGGTACGCCTCGGTGCTCGTCGCCTCCGCCGACGAACTCGACCTCGTCGGTGAGCCGGGCGCCGACGAGCAGAGGGTGGTGGCCGGGCTGCTCGCCCGCGGGGTGGACACCGTGCTGGTGAAGCTCGGCGGCGACGGCGCCCGGGCGTACACCCGCGACGGGGTCCGGCACACGCCCGCGCTACCCGTCACCGCGGTGGACACCGTCGGCGCGGGCGACGCCTTCACCGCCGGCTACCTCTCCGCCCACCTCGACGGACTCGACCTGGCCGGGCGGCTGCGCCGCGCGGTCACCCTCGGGGCCTTCGCCGTCGCCGGTCACGGCGACTGGGAGGCCCTGCCGCGCCGCGACGAACTGTCCCTCCTGGACGACCTGCAGCCCGGCAGCACCCTTCGCTGAGCACCACCTGTGAGAAAGGCACGCGCGTGAAAATCGTCGCAGCGGACGTCATCGTCTCCAGCCCCGACCGCAACTTCGTCACCCTGAAGATCACCACGGACGAGGGGCTCACCGGGCTGGGGGACGGCACCCTCAACGGGCGGGAACTGTCGGTCGCGTCCTACCTGGCCGACCACGTCGTCCCGCTGCTGATCGGGCGGGACCCGCACCGGATCGAGGACACCTGGCAGTTCCTCTACCGCTCGGCGTACTGGCGGCGGGGGCCGGTCACCATGGCCGCCATCGCGGCCGTCGACGTGGCGCTCTGGGACATCAAGGCCAAAGCCGCCGGGATGCCGCTGTACCAGCTGCTGGGCGGCGCGTCCCGGACCGGCATCATGGCGTACGGGCACGCCTCCGGGCGGGACGTGCCGGAGCTGTTCGACTCGATCCGCCGGCACCTCGAGATGGGCTACCGGTCCATCCGGGTGCAGACCGCCGTCCCCGGCATCAACGCCGTCTACGGCGTCGCGTCGCAGCCCAGCGTCGACGGCAAGCGGTACGACTACGAGCCGGCGCAGCGCATCCCGCTGCCCGCCGAGGAGGACTGGGACACCCGGGCGTACCTGCGGCACCTGCCGGGCGTCTTCGAGGCCGTCCGCAACGAGTTCGGCCCGGAGCTGCCGCTGCTGCACGACGGGCACCACCGGATGACCCCGATCCAGGCGGCCAGGCTCGGCAAGGCCCTGGAACCGTACGACCTGTTCTGGCTGGAGGACTGCACCCCGGCCGAGAACCAGGAGGCGCTGCGGCTGGTCCGCCAGCACACCACCACGCCGCTGGCCATCGGCGAGGTCTTCAACACGGTGTGGGACTACCAGACGCTGATCCGGGAACAGCTCATCGACTACGTCCGGTCCGCGGTCACCCACACGGGGGGTATCACGGCCATGCGGAAGCTGCTCGACTTCGCCGCGCAGTACCAGATCAAGTCCGGTATCCACGGTCCGACCGACATCTCGCCGGTCGGCATGGCCGCCGCGCTCCACCTGGACCTGGCCATCCACAACTTCGGCATCCAGGAGTACATGCAGCACGGCGCGCTGACCAACGAGGTGTTCCGGCAATCGTTCCGCTTCACCGACGGTTACCTGCACCCCGGGGAGCAGCCCGGTCTCGGTGTCGAGCTCGACGAGGCGGCCGCGGCGAGGTTCCCGTACCAGCCGGCGTACCTGCCGTTCAACCGGCTCCAGGACGGCACCGTCCATGACTGGTGACCGGCGGCCCACCCGGCACGTCGTCGTGATGGGCGTGTCGGGGGCGGGCAAGACGACGGTGGCCCGGGGGATCAGCCAGCTGACCCGGCTGTGCTTCGCCGAGGCCGACGAGTTCCATTCCGAGGCCAACGTGGCGCAGATGCGATCCGGGGTTCCGCTGGACGACGAGGCCCGCTGGCCGTGGCTGCGGGACCTCGCCCGGTGGATGGCCGGCCGGCACGCCGAGGGTGTCTCCACGGTGCTGGCCTGCTCGGCGTTGAAGCGGTCCTACCGGGACGTGCTGCGGCAGGGCCCGCCGGATGTGGAGTTCGTGCATCTGGACGGGTCGGCGGAGCTGATCCGAGAGCGCCTGAACGGCCGCGCCGGGCACTACATGCCGGCCAGCCTGCTGGACTCCCAGCGGGCGATCCTGGAGCACCTGGGCCCGGACGAGTCCGGCGTGGTGCTGGAGCTGGCACTGCCGCCCGAGGAGCTCGTCGCCGCGGCGGTGACCCGGCTCGGCCTGCCGACCGGCACCACGGTCGGCGGTCGGTGACGCGACCGGCCCGGGTCACCGCCCGGGCCGGTCGCGCTGCTCGTCAGTCCGGCAGCGCATCGAGGTACACCCACCGGCCGTCCTCGCGGACGAAGCGGCTGTGCTCCTCCAGCGCGCCCGGGCGGCCGGCTTCCCGGTAGTGGGCGCGGAAGGCGACCCTGCCGGCGGTGTCGAAGAGGCCGCCCCGGTCGGTTCCGAGGATCTCCAGCCGGGTCCACCGCTGCGCCGGGTCCAGCCGCAGCCGCGCCGGCCGGGTCGAGGAGTGCCAGGTGCGCAGCAGGTAGTCGGCGTCGCCGACGGCGAAGGCGCTGAACCGGGAGCGCATCAGCGCCTCGGCGGTCGGCGCCGTGCCCTCGCCCCGGTGCAGCGGGCGGCAGCACTCCGGGTACGGCAGGCCGGACCCGCAGGGGCAGGGCAGGGTCTCCTCGTCCGCGCTCCGGCGGGCACCGCGTTTCGCCACCCGGTCATTCTCGCCAGCGGTTCAGCGCGGTGGGCGACCAGCCCCGCCAACCGGCCCGCGGCTGGGCCGGCGACCGGTGTTCCGCCGGCCGAACTCCTCCATGGTCGTCGGCTTCTTCGCCGGCGTACGCGTCTCGGTGACGGCCCGGGACGCGGTCGCTGCCTTCTTGGTGGCGGCCTTCGTGGCCGGGGCCTTCTTCGCCGGCGCCTTGGTGGCGGGCGCCTTGGTGGTCGGTGCCTTCTTCGCGGCGGCCGTCCGGCCGGTGGGCGTCCGGGTGGGGGTCGCCGTGGCCGCGGTGTCCTTCTTCCGCGCGGTGCGGGCCGTCGTGGCCGTCGGCCTGCCGCCCGGGGTCTTCGCCGCGCTGGCTCCGGTGGCCCGCTTCGTGGCGGCGGCGACCTTCTTCGCCGCGACCTTCTTCTGCATCGGGGCCTTCTTCGCTCCGACCGCCTTCCGGGCCCTGCCCTTCGTCGCCTCCCCCATGTCGCTCCCCTCAGCTTCGCGTCGTCCGTGCCGGCGACCTGCGGTCCCGGCTGGCGGCGGCCCTGTCTTCCCGCCACCCCGGCAACCAAACTCGATCGGTGACGACAGGGGGCGGCGCACCGGGCGCCCGCCCCCGAGGGCAGGAACGTCGTGGGTGGTGAATTGGCCCAATGAGTGGTCAACAGATCGGCTCTCACGATGGGCCGATACGTGCCGCAGAGTGGAAGCCGGAAGCTCACCGTTCGAAGGGACACGTCATGACCACCGCCGACATGTGGTTCGACCCGCGCTGCCCGTGGGCGTGGAACGCCTCCCGCTGGCTGCTGGAGGTGGAGCGGGTCCGCGACGTGCGGCTCCGGTTCCACGTGATGAGCCTGTCCGTGCTCAACGAGGGGCGGGAGGGGCTGGAGGAGTGGTACCGGGAATGGCTGAAGCCGGGCATGGGCCCGGTCCGGGTGGCCGTGGCCGCCGAGCAGAAGTTCGGCGCCGAGGTGCTGCGGGATCTCTACACGGCGCTCGGCAACCGGATCCACCACGACCGCGCCCCGATCGACCGGGCGCTCTACGTCGCGGCGCTCGCCGAGGTCGGGCTCCCCGAGGAGCTGGCCGACGCCGCCGACTCCACCGACCACGACGAGGCGCTGCTGGCCAGCCACCAGGCCGGCCTGGAGCCGGTGGGAGAGGACCTGGGTACGCCGACCATCCACGTCACCGACCACGCCGGACGGCGTACCGCCTTCTTCGGGCCGGTGGTGGCACCCATCCCGCGGGGTGAGGAGGCGGGACGGCTCTGGGACGGCGTGCTGCTGGTCTCCGGCACCGACGGGTTCTTCGAGCTGAAGCGGGCGCGTACCCGGCCGCCGATCGAGCGCTGAACGCCGTCCGTGACCGGGAACACGTCAGTGATACGGCCCGCCGCCCGGTGCCGCGTCGCGCCCGGCGGGCCAGTGTGATCCTTTTCAGACGTTGTCCACAATGGCGCAGAATGTCGGCGCCGACCGCTAGTTGATCATGCGAGCCGTGGGATTCCTGCTTAGCGTCGTGACATGAGCAAGCGATATGTCGCCAGAGTGGCGGTGCCTCGTCCTTTCCGTCGCGGGCGATCCCGGACGGACGGGGCACCCGTCGCCCGCGGGGTGGCGACACCGCCCGCCGACGGGGCGGTGGCACCGCCCACCGGGTCGCCGGAGATCGGTCCGCCCACCCCCGATGTCCCCACCTCTCCGCCGCCCACCGCGCCACGGCCGGACGCACCGGTGGAGCCGGGCGGGGCACCCGGGGCGGCCGAGGCGGGTCCAGCCAGGGGAGTGGCGACGCCACCCGAACCGACCGGCGAGGCCGACTCGACCCAGATGATGCAGGCGCCCGACGTCACGGCCGCGATCTTCGTGGACCGCTCGGGCCGGCGGGCCCGGACGCTCCGCCGCGTCGTCACCGCCGTGGTGCTGCTGGCGCTGCTGCTGATCGTCGCTCTCTGGGTCAGCCAGGGCGTCGACGCCCTCGGCCTGCCGGTGACCGTCTGATGGCGGTCTGGCGTGCCGGACGGCGGGTCGGCGACACTGAGCTCGGGGTGCCGGCACCGGAGGAGACCGGGCGGCGCCGGCGGGCCCGGCGGCGCTGGATCTTCGCCGCGGTGGCGACCTTCATCCTGCTCAACGTGCTGGCCGTCGGCGCCTACGCGAACGCCCGGTTCACCCCGGACAACCAGCGCAGGGGTCCGGCCGGCGCGGGGTCGGTGCCGGCCGCCGTCCGCAACGGCGGCACGGTCGTCGACCTGCGCAGCGGGCGGCTCGACGCCCGGCGGATGCCGGCGAAGACGATCGCGCTGACCTTCGACGACGGACCCGATCCGATCTGGACGCCGAAGGTCCTCGACGTGCTCAGCCGGCACCACGTGCCGGCCACGTTCTTCGTCCTCGGCGCCCAGGTGAGCCGCTATCCGGAGATCAGCCGCCGAATGGTCCGCGAGGGGCACGAGCTGGGTATCCACACCTTCACCCACCCGGAGCTGACGGACGTGCCGTCCTGGCGGCGCCGACTCGAGTATTCGCAGACGGAGGCGGTGATCGGCTACACCACCGGGGTCACCGCCCCGCTGGCCCGGCTGCCGTACTCCAGCGGCGTGGACGCGGTGGACGACTCCGACTGGCCGATCATCCGCGACTCCGGCCGGTGGGGGTACGTCTCCGTCTTCGAGGACACCGACAGCCGGGACTGGGCCCGGCCGGGGACGGACGCCATCGTGCGCAACTCCACCCCGAAGGGCGACCGGGGAGCCATCGTCCTGCTGCACGACAGCGGCGGCGAGCGTTCCCAGACCGTCGCCGCCCTGGACCGCTTCATCCCCGAGATGCAGGCCCGGGGATACCGCTTCACCACCGTCTCCGCCGGGCTGGGCTGGCCCGCCGCCGCGCCGGCCGGCCTCGGCGAAAAGATTCAGGGTGGCCTGCTCGCCTGGGCGGTGCGGATCGCCGACGGCACGGTACGCGGCCTCTGGTTGCTCCTGATCGTCGTCGGCCTGCTCACCCTCGCCCGCACCCTGCTGCTCTTCGGGTACGCCGTCCGGCACGCCCGCCGCCGCCGCGCCCCGACGTGGTCCTGGGGCGACCGGATGAACGCGCCGGTCACCGTGATCGTGCCGGCGTACAACGAACGCGAGACCATCGCCGCGGCGGTGCGCAGCCTCGCCGCCGGCACCCATCCCGGCGTCGAGGTCCTGGTCGTCGACGACGAGTCCGACGACGGCACCGCCGACGAGGTGGAGCGGCTCGGTCTGCCCAACGTGCGGGTCGTCCGGGTACCGGGTGGCGGCAAGGCCGCCGCGCTCAACGCCGGCGTGGCGCTCGCCCGGCACGACCTGCTGGTCATGGTCGACGCCGACACCGTGGTCGAGCCGGACGCCATCCACCGCCTGGTGCAGCCGTTCGCCGACTCGCGGGTCGGCGCGGTCGCCGGCAACGTCAAGGTCGGCAACCGGCGCCGGCTGATCGGCCGGTGGCAGCACATCGAGTACGTCATCGGCTTCAGCCTCGACCGGCGGCTCTACGACACCCTGCACTGCATGCCCACCGTCCCCGGCGCCCTGGGCGCGTTCCGCCGGGAGGCGGTCCAGGCGGCCGGCGGGCTCAGCCGGGCGACGCTCGCCGAGGACACCGACCTCACCATGGGCATCCACCGCGCCGGCTGGCGGGTGGTCTACGAGGAGACCGCAGTCGCCCGCACCGAGGCGCCGAGCACCCTGCCGGAGCTGTGGCGGCAGCGGTACCGGTGGAGCTACGGCACCATGCAGGCGCTCTGGCGGCACCGGCGGTCGATGATCGAGCGCGGCCCCTCGGGTCGCTTCGGCCGGCGTGGCCTGCCGTTCATCGCCCTCTTCTCGGTGCTGCTGCCGCTGCTCGCGCCGGTGGTCGACATCTTCGCCGTCTACGGGCTGTTCTTCCTCGACCGGGTGGAGACCGCCGTGGCCTGGCTGGCCCTCCTGGCCATCCAGGTGATCACCGCGATCCTGGCGTTCCGGCTCGACCGGGAACCGCTGCGCCCGCTCTGGGCGCTGCCGCTGCAGCAGTTCGTCTACCGCCAGGTGATGTACCTGGTCCTGGTGCACTCCGTGGTCACCGCGCTGAGCGGCGGCGCGCTGAAGTGGCAGAAGCTCCGCCGTACCGGGGAGGTGGCGGCCCAGCCCACCGCCACGTGAGCGGGCAGCCGCTCAGGTCACCGGCGCCTGGGCGGCGAGGGCGGCCTCCCGGGCCGCGGCGGGCAGCCACGGCGCGTCGGCGATCAGAGCGCGGGCCTGCGCCGGGGAGAACACCCCGGCGTCCGGCTCGCCCCGCCCGCACGGTCCGTCCGACTCGCCCGGGCTCTTGATCCAGAGCAGCGCCGCCACCCGCTCCAGGCCGGGGTCGGTGGTCGGCGGTACGCCCAGCGCCTGCGGCGTGGCGTTGCACCACTGGTCGCCCGCCGGCGCCGGCAGCCCGTTACGCGACGTGTCGATCACCATCTCCCGACCCCCCACCAGGTCGGAGACGGCAAGTCCCCAGCGGTGACTGTCGGCGGTGGACTGCCGGTTCGACACGTTCACCGAGAAACCCTCGGCCCGGGCGACACCCGCCCGGCGCAGCCGCTCCGCGGTCTCCCGTGGACCGCGCCAGCGCGGATGCCCGGCGTCGAGGTAGACGTACTGGCCGGCGTCGGTGAGCGTGCGGACGGTGTCGGCGAGCAGTTCCGCCCGTTCGTCGTCGAAGCAGTCGGCGGCGACCGCGTCCGGCTCCAGGATCACCGCCGCCCGGCCGTCCCCGAGCGCTTCGACCACCCGGTCGATGAACCGGGTGTACGCCTTGGCGTCCCGGGCACCGCCACCGGCGCAGTCGAGGTTCGGAATGAAGTAGATGACCAGCACCGGCAGGCCGCCCTCCCGGCGGGCGTCGGCCAGCCCGTCGGTCACCTCGGTCAAGTCCTTCGGGCCGGTCAGCCAGCGGGCCTGTGGAGTGCGGGTGATCGGGTCGAGCCAGGCGGCGGCGTGCTGGCGCTGCCACTGCGCCGCCGGGCTGTCCGTGTCCAGCAGCAGCGCGGCGCCCCGGAACGGGTGGCGCAGCCGGACGTACGCCTCGTCGTCGCTTCCACAGCCGCCCAGCGTCACGAGGAGCGCCCCGGCGAGGAGGCCGGCGAGCAGGGGCATCCGCATCCGGCCAACGTATCGGCGGCGGCCGGGTCCCGCAGCGCGGCCACACCGCCCCGCCCCTCCTTGTCGCGGGGTGACCCGCTCACCCGGCGGGCACCTCGACCGGCAGGGGCAGCGGGCGCTTGGCCACCCGGTCGTCGCCGGAGGAGCGACCGCGCAGGTGCCGGGCCGCCCAGGGCAGCAGGTGCCGCCGGGTCCAGGCCAGCTCGGCGCGGATCACCTCGTGCCGGGGCCGTCGGGCGGCCACCGGCAGCGGCTGCGACCACGAGTCGCCGTAGCCGGACAGCCCGACGGTGTGCGCCAGCGCCGCGGCGATCCGCTCGTGGCCGGCGCTGTTGGCGTGCAGCCGGTCGTCGCTCCACAGCCGGGGATCGGAGGCGACCGGGTGCGCGCCCAGGTCGAGCAGGGTCGCGCCGGTCTCCACCGTGACCGCCCGCACGGCCCCGTTCAGCGCCAGCACCCGGCCGCGCAGCGGTCGGGCCAGCGGCATCACCGGCGCCGGGTCGGGCAGCGTGAACGTCAGCACGGTGGCGCCCTGCCCAACCAGGGCCCGCTGCATCGCGCCGACGTCCTCGGCCACCCGGTCGGGGTCGAACGACGGCCGCAGCACGTCGTTCATGCCGGCCACCACCGTGCACAGGTCCGGGGCCAGCGCCAGCGCGGCCGGTAGTTGCTCGTCCCGGATCCGCGCGGTGGTACGGCCGCGGATGGCCAGGTTGGCGTACTCCAGGCCGCCCTGGTCCCGGGCCACCGCGAGGGCGAACCGGTCCGCCCAGCCCCGGTAGCCGCCGTTGCCGTCCGGGTCGTCCAGCCCTTCCGTGGTGCTGTCGCCGATCGCGACGTACCGCTTCCACATCACAGTGGCGAGGGTATCCGGCCCGCCCTCAGACCTCCTCGCGGCGCTGCTCCGGTACGACCTTCGGCTCGTCCTTGAGGAACAGGTACCAGTACGAGGTCGCCACGAAGACCACCGCGCCGACCAGGTTGCCGAGGAACGCGAAGAGCCAGTTGTTGAGCACGTCCAGCCAGCCCAGGTCCGGCACGCCCGCCCAGATCGCCGCGGGCAGGAAGAACATGTTCGCCACCACGTGGTCGAAGCCCATCGCCACGAAGGCCATGATCGGGAAGAAGATTCCGAGGATCTTGCCGGAGACGCTGTCGGCGGCGAGCGCCAGCCACACGCCGAGGCAGACCAGCCAGTTGCAGCCCACCCCGCGCAGGAAGACCTGCCAGTTGCTCTCGTGCAGCGCCTTGCCCTGCGCGATGGCGGCCAGCCGCTCGTACGCCATCCGGCGGGCGCGCCGGCGTCGCTGCCCACGTCGCCGATGACGCCGGTGGAGACGGCGAGGAAGTACGCCACGAAGAGCGCGCCGAGCAGGTTGCCCAGCAGGGTGAGGGTGAGGTTGCGGGCGACGTCCCCGACGGAGAGCCGACCGTTCATCGCACCGATCGGTACCAGCAGCATGTTGCCGGTGACCAGGTGCGAGCCCGCGATGAGCACGAGCACCAGGCCGAGGGTGAACGCCGCGCCGGTGAAGAGCGTCGGCAGGGTGCCCCAGATCTGCGGCTTCAGGCCGGCGGACACGATGATGGCGACCAGCGCGCCGAACGCGATGTAGGCGCCGGCCAGGAACGACCCGACCAGGGTCTTGTCCCAGCGCAGCTCGGCCTTCTTGACGCCGGTCGCGACGGCGGCGCGGGCGATCTCTGCGGGTTCCTTCGCGGGCATCGGCTCGTCCTCCCCAGGGGTTCCTGTTGGCCGGGAGGTGGGAGTGCACGTCGGCGACGGTCGATCAATCCTGCCCGGTGTGGCACCTGTTACCCAGCGGTCGCCGGGACCACGCGCGCGCGGCCGCGCCGTTAGCCTGGGACGGGTGAGCGACACGCAGGCGCTCGGGGGGCCTGCCTTCGACCGCACGACGCACCGACGGCGACGGCCGGCCGGATGAGCGGCCCCAGCCCCACCCAACGCCGCCTCGACCCCGAGGCGGTGGCCCGGTACGTCGCCGCCTCCCTCGGCCCGACGCCCCGGGTCACCGACTGCGGGCCGCTCAGCGGCGGTGGCTTCGCCGCGGTGTGGTGGGCGACCCTGGACGACTGGCGCACGGTGGTGCTCAAGGTCGGACCGCCGCCGCAGATGCGGCTGCTGCGCTACGAGCGCGGGCTGATCGCCGCCGAGGCCCGCTACCTGCGCCGGGTCGCCGCGCAGGCCCCCGCGGTACCGGTCCCGCCGCTGCTGCACCACGGCAGTGATCCGGTGCTCGGCGATTGGCTGCTCACCGGCCTGCTGGCCGGCCGGACCCTGGACGCGCTGACCGCCGCCGGCGTGGACGTGCGCGGAGTCCGGGCCGAGTTCGGCGCCGCGCTCGCCGCGCTGCACGCCGTCACCGGCGACCGGTACGGCTACGACGACGACCGCGCCTCCGGCGACACCTGGCGGGCGGCGTTCACCGCGATGCTCGACGACCTGCTCGCCGACGCGGTGGACTGGCGGGTGCCACTGCCCGCACCGGCGGGGCGGATCCGTGAGCTGGTCGACCGGCACGCCCACGTCCTCGACGCGGTACGCCGTCCGGCGCTGCTGCAGTTCGACGGGTGGGCCGGCAACGTCCTCGCCGTCGACGGGCCGGACGGCGAGCCTCGGCTCAGCGGCCTGGTCGACGGCGAGCGGCACCTCTACGGCGACCCGCTGATGGACCTGGTCTCCCCGCTGCTCTTCCGGCGTACCGAGGACGAGCTGGACGATCCTTTCCTGCGCGGGTACCGCACGGTCGCCCCGTTTCCGCTGGACGGCGGCGCGCGCCGCCGGCTCGGCCTCTACCGGCTGCACCTGTACCTGCTGATGACCGTCGAGATGCCCAGCCGCGGCATCACGTGGAGGTCCCACGCAGGACGGGTCGCCCGGCTGGCCGCGCTGCTCGATCAGGAACTGTCCGACCTGGACAAGCCCTGACCGGCGGCGGGGTGCGGGTCAGAGCCAGCCGGAGCGGCGGAACAGCCGGTACAGGGTGAGCCCGGCGAGCGCCATCACCAGCAGGGCCGCCGGATAGCCGTACCGCCAGCCCAGCTCGGGCATGTGGGTGAAGTTCATGCCGTAGATGCCGGCCACCGCCGTCTGCGTCGCGGCGATGGCCGCCCACGCGGCGATCTTGCGCATGTCGTTGTTCTGGTCCACTGCGAGCTGGGCGAGCCGGGACTGCAGGATCGAGTTGAGCAGGTCGTCGTAGGCGGCGATCCGGTCCACCGCCCGAGTCAGCCGTCCCTCCACGTCGACGAACCAGCGGCGCAGCGCCGGGGGCGGGCCGCCGGCCCGCTGCTCGATGAGTGCCCGCAGCGGCGCCGGCAACGGCAGCACCGCCCGCTTGAACTCCACCACCTCCCGCTTGAGCTGGTAGATCTGCTGGATGTCGGCGTTGCGGTCGCGGGCGAAGACGCTCTCCTCGACCCGTTCCAGGTCCTTCTCCAGATGGCCGGCGACCTCCAGGTACAGCTCCACCATGCGGGCGCAGACCGCGTACGCCACCGCCCACGGCCCCTCGGCCAGCACGCCCGGCCGGCGCTGGATCTCCTCCCGCACCGAGGTCAGCGCTCCGGACGCGCCGTGCCGGACGGTGATGACGAACCGGTCGCCGAGGAAGACCATCACGTCGCCGGTGTCGATCACCTCCGAGGTCTCGGTCAGCTCGGTGTGCTCGACGTAGCCGGCGGTGCGCAGCACCAGCAGGGTGATGTCGCCCTGCTGCTGCACGGTGGGGCGGTGGCCGTCGGCGAGGGCCTGCGCCACGCTCAGCTCGTCCAGGCCGAACGTCCGGCCGACCGCCGCCATCACCGCCGCGCCCGGGTCGTGCAGGCCCAGCCAGACGAACGAGCGCCGGTTGCGGCGGCTACGCGCGTACGCGTCGGCGTAGTGCGGCCGTCCCGGCTCGCGCCGGCCGTTGACGTAGACGGCGCAGTCCACCACGGCGTCCG
>JBARAE010000528.1:0-2599 GCA_049791715.1 Micromonospora sp. | reverse complement strand
CCCGGAGCCTTCCCCCCGCCCGCGCCCGGCGCATACCCAACGCCGGCCGGCGGCCCGGCTGGAGCCTTTCCGGGGGCGGGCCACCCGCCGCACCAGAACCCGACGCCCCCGAAGAAGCGGCGCGGCCTGCTGATCGCCTCCATCGTGCTCGCGGCGGCCATCCTGCTTTGCGGCGGTGGCGGCACGGCGGCCTTCCTGGCCCTGCGCAACGCGGAGGACGGCCAGGGCGCCAAGGAGCCGGCGGTCGCGGTGGACGGCTTCCTCACCGCCGTCTACAAGGACCGGGACGCGAAGAAGGCGGCCACCTTCGTCTGCTCCGCCGCCCGTGACGACAAGAAGATCGCCGCCAAGGTCGCCGAGGTGCAGAAGTACGCCTCGGAGTACCAGAACCCGCGGTTCCGGTGGACCACGCCGAAGGTGGACAACCAGACCGGGGACCGGGCCACCGTCACCACCAAGGTCACCATGAGCACCTCCGACGAGAAGGTGGCGGACCAGGAGCTGCGCTTCACGGTCGTGCACAAGACGGGTTGGTGGGTCTGCGAGGTCGCCTGAGCCCGGCGGCTGGATAGGCTCGACGGGTGCGAGCAGCTGAACAGCCGGCCGACCCCGCCGGCACCGGATGGCCGGCCCGCCTCCACGTGGTGACCGGCAAGGGTGGCACGGGCAAGACGAGCGTGGCCGCGGCGCTGGCCCTCGGGCTGGCCGCGGGCGGCCGACGCACCCTGCTGGTCGAGGTCGAGGGGCGGCAGGGCATCGCCCAGCTCTTCGGCACCGACCCGCTGCCCTACGAGGAACGGCACCTGACCGACGCGCCCGGCGGGGGCGAGGTGCGGGCCCTGGCGGTGGACGCCGAGGAAGCCCTCCTCGAATACCTGGACATGTTCTACCGGCTCGGTGCGGCCGGCCGGGCGCTGCGCAAACTCGGGGCGATCGACTTCGCCACCACCATCGCGCCCGGCCTGCGGGACGTGCTGCTCACCGGCAAGGTGAAGGAGGCGACCACCCGCACCAGCGGGCAGCGCCGCACGTACGACGCGGTGGTGCTGGACGCGCCGCCGACCGGGCGGATCGGCCGGTTCCTGAATGTCACGGCGGAGACCGCCCGGCTGGCCAAGGTCGGCCCGATCAAGACCCAGAGCGAGGGCGTCTCCGCCCTGCTGCGCTCCCCGATAACGGCGGTGCACGTCGTGACGCTGCTCGAGGAGATGCCGGTCCAGGAGACGGTGGACGCGATCGCCGAGCTGACTCAGCTCGGCTTCCCGGTGGGCCGGGTGATCGTCAACGGTGCCCGCCCGCCGCTGCCCGCCGGTCGTGCGGTCACCGAGGCCGAGCTGAAGCAGGGGCTGCTCGCCGCCGGGCTGCCGGCCGACCGGAAGACCGTCGCCGGGCTCGCCGCGGAGGCCCGGGACCAGATCATCCGCCGGGAACTGGAGGACTCCCTCCGGGCCGACCTGCTGGAGCTGGGGCGGCCGATGACCGAGTTGCCGCTGCTGCCCGACGGGGTGGATCGGGCCGGGCTGGAGACGCTGGCGGAGGCGCTCGTCCGGGCGGATTGACTCACACCTGCCGCCGGCACGGAGCAGAGCCTTCGCCAGCCCGATACGCTCGATTGGTGCCTTCCGAAGACGCGGCGCCCCAGCTGGACCTCGACCAGATCCTCGCCGACCCCGGCGTACGGATCGTGGTCTGCTGCGGGGCGGGCGGAGTGGGCAAGACGACCACCGCGGCGGCGCTGGCGCTGCGCGCCGCCGAGCAGCACGGCCGGCGGACGGTGGTGCTCACCATCGACCCGGCCCGGCGGCTGGCCCAGTCGCTCGGCCTGACCGAGCTGGACAACACCCCCCGCCAGGTCAAGGGCATCGACATTGAGGCAAGCGGCGGTGAGCTGCACGCCATGATGCTCGACATGAAGCGCACCTTCGACGACGTGGTGCTCCAGCACACCGATCCGGCGAAGGCGGCGGAGATCTTCGCCAACCCCTTCTACCAGGCGATGAGCTCGACCTTCGCCGGTACGCAGGAGTACATGGCGATGGAGAAGCTCGGCCAGCTGCACGCGCGGGGCGAGTGGGACCTGATCGTGGTGGACACTCCGCCGTCCCGGTCCGCGCTGGACTTCCTCGACGCCCCGGCGCGCCTCTCCCGGTTCCTGGACGGGCGGATGCTGCGGCTGCTGCTGGCTCCGGCGCGTACCGGTGGGCGCAGCATGTTCAGCTTCGTGACCGCCAGCTTCGGGATGTTCTCGAAGGTGGTGCAGAAGGTGATCGGCACGCAGCTGCTCACCGACCTGTCCGGTTTCGTCGCCGCGCTGGACTCGATGTTCGGCGGCTTCCGGCAGCGGGCCGAGCAGACGTACCGGATCCTGCAGGCGCGGGAGACGGCGTTCCTGCTGGTCGCGGCGCCGGAGCCGGACGCGGTCCGGGAGGCCGCCTACTTCGCCGGACGGCTGGGCGAGGAGCGGATGCCGCTGGCCGGTCTGGTGCTCAACCGGGTGCACCGGCCGGCGGTGGAGTCGCCGGACGCGGCGGAGAGCCTGGCCGCCGCGGAGCGGCTGGCCGCGCTCGGCGGGCACGAGGGGACGGCCGAGGTACTGCGG
>JBARAE010000527.1:0-7481 GCA_049791715.1 Micromonospora sp. | reverse complement strand
GCCTCGGTGGCGGCGACGCGGAGCGGGCGCACGAGTGGACGTTGCACCGGCTGGCGGGCCTCTCCCGCCGGCCGGCGGCCCTCGCCGCGCTGCGCTCCCGGTACGCCGTCCGCGCGCCCCGGACGGTGTTCGGGATGGAGTTCCCGAATCCCGTCGGGCTGGCCGCCGGGATGGACAAGGACGGCGTCGCCCTGCCGGCCTGGCCGGCGCTGGGCTTCGGTTTCGTCGAGGTCGGCACGGTGACCGCGCACGCCCAGCCGGGCAACCCGCGGCCGCGGCTGTTCCGTCTACGGGACAGCGAGGCCGTGGTGAACCGGATGGGCTTCAACAACGCCGGGGCCGCCGCCCTGGCGGCCCGGCTGGCGGCGCTGCCGCGCCCGATCGGCGTACCGCTGGGCATCTCGCTCGGCAAGTCGAAGATCACCCCGCTGGACGAGGCGGTCGAGGACTACCTGACGTCGTACCGGACGCTGCGGCAGCACGGTGACTACTTCGCGGTCAACGTCTCCTCGCCGAACACACCCGGCCTGCGGTCGCTGCAGGACCGGTCCCACCTGGACGGACTGCTCGCGGCGCTGGTGGGGGAGAAGCCGGTCCTGGTGAAGATCGCACCCGATCTCACCGAGCCGGCGATCGCGGAGCTGCTGGAGGTCTGCCTGGCCCGGGGCGCGGCCGGGGTGATCGCCACCAACACCACCCTGGCCCGGGACGGGCTGGCGCCGGCTGACCGGGAGCGCGGCGGTGAGACGGGTGGCCTCTCCGGTCGCCCGCTCGGGGCCCGCGCGCGTGACGTGGTCGCCTTCGTGCACCGGGAGACCGGTGGCAGACTGCCGGTGATCGGTGTCGGAGGCATCGTCGACCCGGACGACGCGGCCCGGATGTTCGACGCCGGTGCCAGCCTGGTGCAGCTCTACACCGGTTTCATCTACCGCGGTCCGGCCCTGGTCCGCGCGGCCGCCCGCGCGGCGGCGGCCGCTCCGGCACCGGGTCAGGTCGCCCACCGGTGAGCCCCCGCCGGCGCACCGGACCGCCGATCGCCGGCGGCCTCCGTCGACCGGTTGCGGCGTCCCGGCGCCGCGGACCACGAGCGCGCCGCGGACCAGCGGAGCGCCGACCACCACGACCGCACCCGGAGGAGCGCCGTGACACCTGAGGAGATCCTCGCCGCCGACCGGGCGCACGTCTGGCATCCGTACGCGGCTCTGCCGCCGGCCGGCCCGCCCTACGTGGTGGAGAGCGCCCGGGGCGTACGGCTGCGGTTGGCCGACGGCCGGGAGCTGGTCGACGGCATGTCGTCCTGGTGGGCGGCGATCCACGGCTACCGGCACCCGGTGCTCGACGCGGCCGTCACCGACCAGCTCGGCCGGATGAGCCACGTGATGTTCGGCGGGCTCACCCACGAGCCCGCGGTACGGCTGGCCGGAACCCTCGTCGAGCTGGCCCCGGACGGCCTGGAACACGTCTTCCTCGCCGACTCCGGCTCGGTGAGCGTCGAGGTGGCGGTGAAGATGTGCCTGCAGTACCAGCGGGCCACGGGGCGGCCGGAGCGGCGCCGGCTGGGCACCTGGCGGGGTGGCTACCACGGGGACACCTTCCACCCGATGAGCGTCTGCGACCCCGAGGGCGGCATGCACCACCTGTGGGGCGACGTGCTGCCCCGGCAGGTCTTCGCACCGGTGCCGCCGGGCGGCTTCGACACCCCGCCCGACCGGGCGTACGAGGCGGCGCTGGTGGACGCGGTGGAGCGGCACGCCCACGAACTGGCCGCGGTGATCGTGGAGCCGGTGGTCCAGGGCGCCGGTGGGATGCGTTTCCACCACCCGCACTACCTGCGGGTCCTGCGCGAGGTGACCCGCGCGCACGGGATCCTGCTGATCTTCGACGAGATCGCCACGGGCTTCGGTCGGACCGGCCGGATGTTCGCCGCCGAGCACGCCGGGGTCACCCCGGACGTGCTGTGCGTCGGCAAGGCGTTGACCGGTGGCTACCTGACCCTGGCCGCCGCGCTCTGCACCCCGGAGGTCGCCCGCGGCATCTCGGCCGACGGGGTGCTGGCGCACGGTCCCACCTTCATGGGCAACCCGCTCGCCTGCGCGGTCGCCAACGCCTCCGTGGACCTGCTGCGCGCCGGTGACTGGGCCGCCGAGGTGTCCAGGGTGGGCGCGGCCCTGCGGGGCGGCCTGGAGCCGCTGCACGGGGCGCCCGGGGTGGCGGACGTGCGGGTGCTCGGCGCGATCGGCGTCGTGCAGCTCGACCACGAGGTGGACATTCCCCGGGCCACCGCCGCCGCCGTGGCCCACGGGGTCTGGCTGCGCCCGTTCCGGGACCTGATCTACACCATGCCGCCGTACGTCACCGACGACGCGGACGTGGCCCGGATCGCCGCCGGGATCGAGGCGGCGGTCAAGGCCGGCTGAACCGGCCGCCGGCGGTCCGGCCGACGGGACCACGGACGGCCAACGAGCGGCGGTGTCCACCGCCGTACGGAGCGCGGCGCGGGCCGCGCGGAGGAGAGGGAGGCACTGGCGATGGAGAACTTCGGCGCCCGCCTGCACCGGGCCGTGGCCGAGCGGGGACCACTCTGTGTGGGCATCGACCCGCATCCGGGCCTGCTGGCCCGCTGGGGGCTGTCCGACGACGTCCAAGGGCTCGACCGGTTCGCCCGGACAGTCGTGGACGCCCTCGGTGACCAGGTTGCGGTGGTCAAGCCCCAGTCGGCCTTTTTCGAGCGGTTCGGATCCCGGGGTGTCGGGATTCTTGAGTCAACTATCCGACAGTTGCGCGATGCGGGCTCCCTCGTTCTGCTCGACGTCAAGCGCGGCGACATCGGTTCGACGGTCAGCGCGTACGCCTCGGCGTACCTCGACCCATCCAGCCCGCTGTATGTCGACGCGGTCACGGCCAGCCCGTACCTCGGGGTCGGCGCGCTCGCGCCGATGTTCGAGCTGGCGGCCGCACACGGCGGCGGTGTCTTCGTCCTGGCGCTCACCTCCAACCCGGAGGGTGCCGCCGTGCAGCGCGCGGTCGCGGCCGACGGGCGGACCGTAGCGCAGACCGTGATCGACGAGATTTCCCAGCTCAACCGGGGTGCCGAGCCGCTCGGCAGCTTCGGCCTGGTGGTCGGCGCGACGATCGGCGACACCGGCCACGACCTCTCCGCCGTGAACGGTCCGCTGCTCGCGCCGGGGCTCGGCGCGCAGGGCGCCACGGCGGCGGATCTGCGCACCGTCTTCGGCTCCAGCCTCCCGTCGGTGCTGCCCTCGTACTCCCGGGAGGTGCTGGGCGCCGGCCCCGACGTGGCCGCCCTGCGGGCCGCCGCGGAGCGGGTGCTGGCCGACTGCCGACGGGCCCTGACCAGCTTCTGACTGACTGACGGCTCGGTCACTTTCCGTTGATCTCCGCGCGTCCACGTTGCCGAAAACTCCGTTGACCGCTAGTTTTCCCCGCGCTGGGAACCACGGACCCCTTTGGTACCCAGCGACACCACGTTTCACAGAAGCGGCGGTGCACCCCGCCCGCCGCGTTAGGGACCTGAGGAGAACTGGTGCCGCTCCCGTCACTGACCCCCGAACAGCGCGCTGCCGCGCTGGAGAAGGCCGCGGAGATCCGCAAGGCCCGTGCTGAGCTCAAGGAGCAGCTCAAGCAGGGCAAGACCACCCTCGCCACCGTCCTCGAGCGGGCCGAGTCCGACGATGTCGTCGGCAAGCTGAAGGTTTCGGCCGTGCTGCAGGCGATGCCGGGCATCGGCAAGATCCGGGCCACCCAGATCATGGAGAAGCTCAAGATCGCCGACAGCCGCCGGCTGCGCGGCCTGGGCGAGCAGCAGCGCAAGGCTCTGCTTGGAGAGTTCGCCGCCAACTGAACGCCGCAACGTGTAGAAACAAGCGGTGAGTACGGATGACGAGGCGCGCCCGGCGGCTCGGCTCACTGTCCTCGCCGGACCTTCGGGTGCCGGTCGGGAGAGTGTCGTCGAGCTGGTCCGGGCGCGTTTTCCGTCCGTCCGGGTGCCGCTGACCGCCACCACCCGCCCGCCCCGTACCGGCGAGGTGGACGGCGTCGACCGGCTCTTCCTGAGCCCCGCGGAGTTCGACCGGATGATCGCCGCCGACGAACTGCTGGAGTGGAGCCGGATCGGGCCGTACCGGCGGGGGATCCCGCGCGAGGAGGTCCGGGCCCGGCTGGCGGCCGGTCACCCGGTGCTGCTCCCGCTCGACCTGCGTGGCGCGCTGGCGGTCCGGGCCGTGGTGCCGGATGTGCAGCTGGTGCTCCTCGCCCCGCCGTCCTACCGGCCGGACCCGGCCGTCGCGGCCGCCTTCGCACACACCGTGCGGCACGACCGTGCCGAGCGGGCGGCCGACGAGCTGGTAGGATTGATCGGTTCATCCTTCCTGGCTCCGGCCCAACCGCGGCCGAGCGGTTGAGACCACCGCGTCCGCGCGGCGCACAAAGACGCAGAGGTTAATTCGTGGGATCCATCGCCACCAATCCCGAAGGCATCACCAACCCGCCGATCGACGAGCTCCTCGAAAAGACGGACTCGAAGTACGCGCTGGTGATCTTCGCCGCCAAGCGCGCGCGCCAGATCAACGCCTACTACAGCCAGCTCGGTGAGGGCCTGCTGGAGTACGTGGGCCCGCTCGTGGAGACCACTCCGCAGGAGAAGCCGCTCTCGATCGCGATGCGCGAGATCAACGCCGGTCTGCTCACCGCCGAGCCGACCGACCAGCCGTAACCCGCCCGCGTCGATGTCCGCCGAGATCGTCCTCGGGGTCGGCGGCGGCATCGCCGCCTACAAGGCGTGTGAGCTGCTCCGGCTCTTCACCGAGTCGGGTCACCGGGTTCGCGTCGTGCCCACCGCGTCGGCGCTCCGCTTCGTCGGGGCACCGACCTGGGCGGCGCTCTCCGGCCAGCCGGTCGCCGACGACGTCTGGTCCGACGTGCACGAGGTGCCGCACGTCCGCCTGGGCCAGCACGCCGACCTGGTGGTGGTGGCCCCGGCCACGGCCGATCTGCTCGCCAAGGCCGCGCACGGCCTCGCGGACGACCTGCTCACCAACACCCTGCTGACCGCCCGCTGCCCGGTCGTGCTCGCCCCGGCGATGCACACCGAGATGTGGGAGCACCCCGCCACGGTCGCCAACGTCGCGACCCTGCGCGCCCGGGGCACCCGGGTGATCGAGCCCGCCGTCGGCCGGCTCACCGGCGCGGACACCGGCAAGGGTCGGCTACCCGACCCGGCCGAGATCTTCGCGGTCGCCCGGCGCGCGCTCGCCCGCGGCGTCACCGCCCCGGCCGACCTGACCGGCCGGCACGTCGTGGTCACCGCCGGTGGCACCCGCGAGCCGCTGGACCCGGTCCGGTTCCTCGGCAACCGCTCGTCCGGCAAGCAGGGGTACGCCTTCGCCCGCGCGGCCGTCGCCCGCGGCGCGCGGGTCACCCTGATCTCCGCCAACGTCGCGCTCGCCGACCCGGCCGGCGTCGACCTGATCCGGGTCGGCACCACCGAGGAGCTGCGCAAGGCCACCCTGGAGGCGGCCGCCGACGCGGACGCCGTCGTGATGGCCGCGGCTCCCGCCGATTTCCGTCCCGCGACGTACGCGCCTGGCAAAATCAAGAAGTCGGACGACGGCAGCGCGCCCACGATCGAGCTGGTGACCAACCCGGACATCGCCGCCGAGCTGGGTCAGCGCCGTCGGCCGGAGCAGGCGCTCGTGGTGTTCGCCGCCGAGACCGGCGACGCCGAGGCCAACGGCCGGGCCAAGCTCGCCCGCAAGCGGGCGGACCTCATCGTCATCAACGAGGTCGGTCCGGACAAGGTCTTCGGCGCCGAGACCAACGCGGCGACCGTCATCGGCGCGGACGGCTCGGTGCACGCCATGCCGGAGCGGTCCAAGGAGGACCTCGCCGACGGCGTCTGGGACCTCGTGGTGGCCCGGCTGCCCGGCCGTTCCTGACGGCTGGAACCGGGCACGACCGAGGAGCCCAGCCCCGGACACCGATGACTAGACTGCCGCGGAACGACTTTTCAAGAGCTTAGGAGTGCCGTGACACGCCGCCTCTTCACTTCCGAATCGGTCACGGAAGGTCACCCCGACAAGATCGCCGACCAGATCAGCGACGGCATCCTCGACGCCCTGCTCGCCCAGGACCCGCACAGCCGGGTCGCGGTCGAGACCCTGATCACCACGGGCCAGGTGCATGTCGCGGGTGAGGTGACCACCAAGGCGTACGCCGACATCCCGACCATCGTCCGGGACACCATCCTCGGGATCGGGTACGACTCGTCGAAGAAGGGCTTCGACGGCGCTTCCTGTGGCGTCAGCGTCTCCATCGGCGCGCAGTCCCCGGACATCGCGCAGGGCGTCGACAACGCGTTCGAGCTGCGTACCGGATCGTCGGAGAGCGCGCTGGACGCGCAGGGCGCCGGCGACCAGGGCATGATGTTCGGCTTCGCCTGCTCCGAGACGCCCGAGCTGATGCCGCTGCCGATCGCCCTGGCGCACCGGCTGGCCCGCCGGCTCGCCCAGGTGCGCAAGGACGGCACCATCCCGTACCTGCGGCCGGACGGCAAGACCCAGGTCACCATCGAGTACGAGGGGCTGCGCCCGGTCCGGCTGAACACCGTGGTGGTCTCCAGCCAGCACGCCGCGGACATCTCGCTGGAGTCGCTGCTCACCCCGGACGTGCGCGAGCACGTCATCACGCCCGAGCTGGAGGGCCTCGGCCTCGACACCGAGGGCTACCGGCTGCTGGTGAACCCGACCGGGCGGTTCGAGATCGGCGGCCCGATGGGCGACGCCGGCCTCACCGGGCGGAAGATCATCGTCGACACCTACGGCGGGTACGCCCGGCACGGTGGCGGCGCGTTCTCCGGCAAGGACCCGTCGAAGGTGGACCGCTCGGCCGCGTACGCGATGCGCTGGGTGGCGAAGAACGTGGTCGCCGCCGGCCTGGCCGAGCGCTGTGAGGCGCAGGTCGCGTACGCGATCGGCAAGGCGCACCCGGTCAGCCTCTTCATCGAGACGTTCGGCACCGAGACCGTGCCGGTCACCTCGATCGAGAAGGCCGTCACCGAGGTGTTCGACCTGCGCCCGGCCGCGATCATCCGGGACCTCAACCTGCTCCGCCCGATCTACCAGCAGACCGCCGCGTACGGCCACTTCGGCCGTGAGCTGCCGGACCTGACCTGGGAGAGCACCGACCGGGCCGCCGACCTCAAGTCGGCCGCGGCAGCCTGACCGGCACCAGGCACAGTGACCGGCAGCCCGCTTCGGAGTTGCCGGTCGCTCGCGTCTGCGTCGACGTACCGCTGGCTCACCTGGACCGGCCGTTCGACTATCTGGTGCCGGTCGACCTGGCCGAGGCGGCGGTGCCCGGTACCCGGGTGAAGGTGCGGTTCGCCGGCCAACTGGTCGACGGCTGGCTGCTGGAGCGGACCGGGGAGTCCGGACACACCGGCCGGCTGGCGTACCTGGCGCGGG
>JBARAE010000526.1:0-10081 GCA_049791715.1 Micromonospora sp. | reverse complement strand
GCGCAGTGGCGGCCCGTCCCCATCGGGGTCAGAAGTAGAAACGGGCCAGCGTCCGGGCGACGCAGCAGGGCTTCTCGCCGCCCTCGCGTTCGAGGGTCACCTCGTTGGCGACCTGGAGGCCGCCCTGGACCGGCTCGACGCTGACCACGCTGACCCCGGCGCGGACCCGGCTGCCCGTCGGAAGCGGGGCGGGGAAGCGAACCTTGTCCAGCCCGTAGTTGACGCCCATGCGCACCCCGTCGATCCGGTAGACCTCCGCGGCCAGCGCGGGAATCAGCGACAGCATCAGGTACCCGTGGGCGATGGTCCCGCCGAACGGCCCCGACTTCGCCCGCTCGGGGTCGACGTGGATCCACTGCCGGTCCCCGGTCGCCTCCGCGAACGCGTCGACCTGCGCCTGGTCGACCCGGTGCCAGTCGCTGTACCCCAGGTGGTCACCGACGGCCTTGGTGAGCTCGTCGGGAGCCGCGAAAATTCTCATCTGCCGATCCTCCGGGTCTCGCCCCCAGTTTGGTGCACTCAGGGTGCATATTCTGGTCGGGCGGTGTCAACAACGCCGGAGAACGGCCGTCCACCCGATTCGGCGGCCCGCCCGCCGGCCGCCGATACACTTCGGTGCCCTCATCGCCGTGAGGGCCGACCGCATCGACAGGGGGCCACCAGATGGTTGACGTGGACGCCAAGCCTCCGGGACGGGTGGACGGCCGGGTGGCCCGCGCCGAGCGCACCCGCACCGCGATCGTCGAGGCGCACCTGGCGCTCATCGACGAGGGGGATCTCAAGCCCACCGGAGAGCGCATCGCCGAGCGGGCGGGTGTCTCGCTACGGACCCTCTGGACCAACTTCAAGGACATGGAGACCCTGTTCGAGGCGACCGGGCAGCGGGTGAGCGAGCGGCAGGAGGCGCTGTTCCGCCCGATCCCGGTGGAGCTGCCGCTGAGCCGTCGGGTGGACGAGTTCTGCGCCCAGCGCGCGCAAATGCTGGAGGACCTGGCACCCTCCGCCCGCGCCTCCGCCCTGCGTGAACCCTTCTCGCCTCAGTTGCGCCGCAACCGTGAGGCGAACATCGGCCGGGTGCGCAGCGAGATCGAGAAGGTGTTCGGGCGGGAGCTGGCGGGCGCGGGGCGGGGACGCGGGCAGCTGCTGGACGCGTTGACCGTGGCGAGCACCTGGTCGGCCTGGTCGATGATGCGCGACGCCATGGGACTGGACGTCGACACGGCGCGGACCGTCATGACGCGGACCCTCGGGGCGCTGCTCGTCGACGCGATCGCCGCCGGCCTGCGCTGACCGACCAGGCGCCCTCCGCGGTCGTCTAGCGGCGAACCCGCGGGTCGGCCAGGGCGCGGGCGGCGCTGGCCACCATCCCGCTGGCACACAGGGTGGGTGCGCCGACCAGGAACGCCTCGCGGTCCATCCACTCGACGAGCTGCACTCCCGGCTGGGCGAGCAACGCCTGGTCCAGCGTGAGCTCCGCGTCGTCGTGGTAACAGAGCGCGGCCTCCTCGCCCACTCGCAGTGCCCAGTGGAAGGGGCCGAGGCGGTCGGGGCCGGTGTCGGTCTCGTCGTACAGCTCCCACCACCGCTCGCCGCGCGCGACCGGTTCGGCGCCGATACGGTGTGCGGCGACGAGGTCCGGCACGGTCAGCGCCTCGGCGCCGGGCTCGGTCACCGGTAGGAGCAGGTCGGTCAGATCGTCGTGGTGCTCCGGGCAGGAGCAGCTGGGGCGTTGCGGCGGCGTCCAGTCCACGACGGGGGACCGTTCTTCGGGGGTGTGGTCCATGGCCGCATCGTAGGGGCAGGAGGAGCCGCCAGGACACCCCTCAGTGACCGATTCCCCAACAGAACGTGAAGCTGTTACACCTCCGGCAGGCCGACGTAGTTCTCCGCCAGGCTGGTCGCGTACGCCGGGGAGGTCGCCACGTACCGCAGCGTGGAGGACTGCAGCTTCGCCTCGTACGCGTCCTCGCCGTCGAGCCGGTGCAGCATCGAGGTCATCCACCAGGAGAAGTGCTGGGCCCGCCAGACCCGGCGCAGCGCCGTCCGGGAGTAGTCCTCCAGCAGATCGGTCCGCGCCTCGCCGTACCAGGCGGCGAACGCGTCGCCGAGCAGCGCCACGTCGGCGAGCGCCAGGTTCATGCCCTTCGCCCCGGTCGGCGGGACGATGTGCACGGCGTCGCCGGCCAGGTACAGCCGCTCCCACTGCATCGGCTCGACCACGAAGCTGCGCATCGGCGTGATGCCCTTCTCCAGGATCGGCCCCTCGTTGAGCGACCAGCCCGGCACCGTCTCCAGCCGGGCCCGCAGTTCCGCCCAGATCCGCTCGTCCGGCCAGTCGGCGATGTCCTCATCCGGGGCGACCTGCAGGTAGAGGCGGGAGATCTCCGGTGACCGGAGACTGTAGAGGGCGAAGCCGCGCTCGGTGCGGGCGTAGATCAGCTCGTCGACCGCGGGCCGGGCGGCGGCGAGAATCCCCAGCCAGGCGAACGGATACGTCCGCTCGTACGTGGTCAGCACCCCGTCGGGCACCGACCCCCGGCTCACCCCGTGGAAGCCGTCGCAGCCGGCGACGAAGTCGCAGTGCAGCTCCTCCTCCCGCCCGTCCCGGCGGAACCGGATGACCGGGGAGTCGGTGTCGAGGCCGTCGAGGCGTACGTCGTCCACGTCGAAGAGGATCTGACCGCCGGCGTCGAGCCGGGCGGCGATGAGGTCCTTGACCACCTCCTGCTGCCCGTAGACGGTGATCGCCCGGCCGGTCAGCTCGGTCAGCGGCACCCGGTGCGACTCGCCGTCGAAGCGGAGCTCGATGCCTTCGTGCCGCATCCCCTCCCGCTGCAGCCGCTCACCCAGCCCGGTCCGGCAGAGCAGGTCGACCGATCCCTGTTCGAGGACCCCGGCCCGGACCCGCTGCTCCACGTACTCCCGGCTGCGGCACTCGAGCACCACGGACTCGATGCCGTGCCGGTGCAGCAGGTGCGAGAGCATGAGTCCCGCCGGTCCCGCACCGACGATGCCGATCTGGGTACGCATCCCTGCCTCCTCGCTGTCCCGCCGCTCGACGCCGTGCCGCCGTTCGCCCCGCCAGCCTGCCGGATCGCGCCGCCCGGCGCCGCCCCCGCCTTCCATCCAGCGGAAGCCTCCGGGGGCCACCGGACCCCGCCGATCCCGCCGCGGCTCAGACCTGCCGGTCACGCCCAGCGCCGAGGGCCGCCACGGCCATCAACGCGCTCGCCACGCACAGCGCGACGAGCGGGACCGCCCAGCCGTCGGAGGCGTCGTGCAGCACGCCGAGCAGCACCGGTCCGGTCGAGCCCAGCAGGTAGCCGACCGACTGCACCGCGCCGGAGAGGTCCCTGGCCGACTCCGGCGTACCGGCGCGGAGGACGAGCAGCGCCAGCGCCAGCCCGATGCCGGCACCCTGCGCCAGGCCGGCGAGGCCGGCCCAGACCAGGTAGAGCGAGGGGAGCAGGAGCAGGCCGAGCAGGCCGACCGCCCAGACGGCACAGACGAGGAGGGCGAGTCCCCGCTGGTCGCGCCGCCGGGCCGCCAGCGCCGGCGCCGCAACCGCCGTGGCGATGCCCAGCAGGTTGAACAGCGCGAGCGCCCAGCCCGCGCCCGCGACGGAGACCCCTCCGTCCCGCAGCAGCGTCGGCAACCAGGCGAGCACCGCGTAGTAGGTCAGGGACTGCATGCCCATGAACACCGCGAGCTGCCAGGTGATCGGGGAGCGGAGCACCCCAGTCCCGCCCAGCCGGACGACGGGAGCGACATGCCGGTACCGCAGCTGCGGCAGCCAGACGACCGCCGCGACGGCGGCGAGGCCGCCCACCAGGAGCAGGGCGCCGCGCCAGCCGAGGCCGGCGTGCGCCAACGGGGCGGTCACCGCGGCGGCGAGGGCGGCGCCGCCGGTCAGCGCCGCCGTGGTCAGGGCGGTCACCGGCCCCTGCCGGTCGGGGAAGTCCTGCTTGACGATGCTGGGCACCAGCACGTTGCCGACGGTGATGCCGGCCCCGACCACCACGGTGCCCGCGACCACCCACCAGAATCCGGGCACGGTACGGACCAGGCTGCCGGCGACGATGCCGAGCATCGCCAGCAGCAGGGCCGCCTCGATGCCGATCCGCCGGCCCAGCAGCGCCGCGAAGGGGGAGAGCAGCCCGAAACAGAGCACCGGCAGCGTGGTGAGCAGCCCGGCGGTGCCGCTGGCCAGGCCGAGGTCGAGCCGCACGTCCGGCAGGAGCGGGGCGAGCCCGGCGATCGCCGCGCGGAGGTTGAGCGCCAGCAGGACGACGCCGAGCAGGGTGAACCCACCCGCCGTCCGGCCGGAGCTGCCGGCCTCCCGCGGCCGGGAGCGGGCCGGCGTGGTCACGCGCTCACCCGCTGGGCCGTCGGGCGGTGCGGTGCGACGCCGTGCCGCAGGCTCGGGTACGGGTCGTCGCCGGTGGCGGCGAGCCGGGCGGCCACCTGACCGGCCGCGTCGCGCAGCGCCGGCACCAGGCGCTCCAGGTTCGCGCCGAGGCTGTGCACGACGATGCCGATCGACGCGACGCCGGTGCCGTCCGGCCCGAGGACGGGTACGGCCACCGAGCACGACCCGAGCGTCATCTCCTCACTCGTCGCCGCCCACCCTCGTCGCCGTACCGTGGTCAGCTCCCGCGCCAGCCGGCCCGGTTCGGTGACCGTGTACGGGGTGCAGCGGCGCAGCGGCCGGCGCAGGAAGCCGGCGACGTACGCCGGGTCCTGAAAGGCGAGCAGCGCCTTGCCGACGCCGGTGGCGTGCAGCGGCAGCCGGCCGCCGACCCGGGAGACGATCGGCACCGACCGGTGCCCGGTGACCTTCTCGACGTAGAGCGCCTCGTCCCCGTTCCGCACCGCGAGGTGCACGTTCTCCCGTACCGAGGCGTGCAGGTCCTGCAGGAACGGCACGGCCACCTCGCGCAGCCGGGTGTGCAGCGGCGACAGCAGCCCGACCTCCCACAGCCGTACGCCCACGGTGTAGCCCCCGTCGGGACCGCGGGACAGGGCACCCCAGCTGGCCAGCTCGCCGACCAGCCGGTGGGCGGTGGCCACCGGCAGCCCCGCCCGGCGGGCGATGTCGCTCAGCGTCAGCGCCGGGTGGTCGACGTCGAACGCGCCGAGGATGGCGAGCACCCGCGAGGTCACCGAGGTACGCGGGTCACGGATGCCGCCGGCCACGTCGTCTCCTCCGCCGTGCTCAGAACGGGTACCGGGTGATGCTGCCCTGCATGGTCAGCCACTGCGTCTCGGTGAACGCCTCGATGTTCGCCGCCGGCCCGCCGAACCGGGAGCCGGTGCCGGACGCGCCGACCCCGCCGAACGGCGCCACCGCCTCGTCGCTGACCGTCTGGTCGTTGATGTGCACCTTGCCGCTCGGGATCCGGTCGGCGAGCGCCATCGCCTTCATCACGTCGCGGCTGAGGATGCCGAGCGACAGGCCGTACTCGGTGTCCCGGGCGAGCGCCGCAGCCTCGTCCAGGTCGGCGAAGGCGATCACCGGCGCGACCGGGCCGAAGACCTCCTGCGCATAGGCGGGGGTGGTGGAGGTGACGTCGGCCAGCACCGTCGGCCGGTAGAACAGCCCCTCGTACGTGCCGCCGGCGGCCAGCCGCGCGCCCGCGTCGACGCTCGCGGTCACCAGGGAGTGGATCTTGTCCCGCTGCCGCTCGTCGATGATCGGTCCGAGCGCCACCTGCTCCTTGGCCGGGTCGCCGACCGGCAGGTGGTCCGCCTTCTCGGCCAGCTTCTCCACGTACCGCTCGGCGAGGCTCTGGTGCACCAGGTGCCGGCCGGTGGTCATGCAGATCTGCCCCTGGTGCAGGAAGGAGCCCCAGGCACCGGCGGAGGCGGCCAGGTCCAGGTCGGCGTCGTCGAGGACGATCAGAGCCGAGTTCCCGCCGAGCTCCAGGTGGGCCCGCTTGAGGTGGCGGGCGGCGGCCTCGCCGACCTTCCGGCCCGCCGCCGTCGAGCCGGTGAAGCTGATGACCCGGACGTGCGGATCGGCGACCAGCGCCTCCCCGGCGTCCACCCCGCCGGGCAGCACGTGCAGCAGCCCCTCGGGCAGCCCGGCCTCCTCGAAGACCCGGGCGATGGCCAGGCCGCCGGCGATCGCGGTACGGGCGTCGGGCTTGAGCACCACGGCGTTGCCGAGGGCCAGGGCGGGCGCGACCGAGCGGATCGCCAGGATGAGCGGGAAGTTGAACGGCGAGATGACGCCGACCACGCCGACCGGGAGCCGGCGGGCGAGGCTGAGCCGCGGCTGCGCGCTCGGGATGATCTCGCCGAGCGGCTGCGAGGCCAGTCCCGCCGCCTCGTAGCACTCCTGCGCCGCGGTGTCGGTCTCCACGCCGGCCTTCGGCGGGATCGAGCCGGCCTCCCGGACCAGCCACTCGCCGACCTCGGCGGCGTGCTGCTCCCAGAGCTGGCCGGCGCGGCGCAGCACGGCGGCGCGCTCGAGGTAGTTCGTGGCGGCCCAGGCGCGCTGCGCCTCGGCCGCCCGGGTGCAGGCCCGTGCCACGTCGTCGGCGTTGGCCACGCCGATCTGCGCGATCTCCTCCCGGGTGGCCGGGGAGAGCACCGGGGCCGTGCCGCCCGCCGCCTCCACCCAGCCGTCGCTGTAGACCATGCCGTGCCACTTGTTGGTGTCCAGCAGAGTCATCGGGTCCTCCTCAAAAGTGGTGGTGCCGCCGGTCAGGGTTCGAAGTGTTGTTCGGTGCGGACCGCCACGTCGAGCAGGAGCGGCTCGGTGCGGTCGGCGAGGGTGGGCACGACCTCGTCGAGGACGGCGAGCAGCTCGGCGTGGCTGGTGATCCGCCGGGCGGGGCAGCCGAGCGCGGTGGCCAACCCGTGCACGTCGACGTCCTCGAACGCCGGCCAGGGGGCCTTGCCGCCCACCTTGTCGGCCAGCCGGTCCATGATCGCGTAGCGGCCGTTGGAGAGGATCACGAAGAGCACGCCGCAGCCGTACCGGGCGGCGCTCCAGAGCCCCTGGATGCCGTAGAGCGAGGAGCCGTCGCCGAGCACGGCCACGACGGGCCGGCTCGGGTCGCCCATCCGCAGCCCCGCGGCGGCGGGCAGCCCGAAGCCGAGGCCGCCCATCGCGGCGCTGACGAAGCCGCGCGGTTCCCGGGCGGGCAGCAGCCGGTGCAGGTCCGGCCGGGTGGACGGGGTCTCCTCGACGACCACCACGTCCCGGGGCAGCCGTTCGGCCAGCGCGGTGAAGACGTGCACCGCCCGGATCGGCTCTCCGGGCGCCGGCGGCTCCACCGGCTCGACGTGGCGATCGGGCGGGGCGACCGCACGGGGCGACACCTGCTCGATCAGCGCGGCACAGAACGCCGCCGGGTCGGCGAGCACGGCGAGGTCGGCCCGGCTGTGGTGCAGCTCGTCCGGGTCGGCGGAGACCACCGCCACGGTGAGCCCGTCGGGCACCAGCGGGCCCGGCTCGTACGGGTACTGCCGGAAGGCGCCGGTGCCGACGACCAGCGCGAGGTCGTGCCCGTCGAGCACCGCGCGCAACCGGGACCGGCCGGCGGGCAGGTGCCCGGCGAAGCGCGGGTGGTCCTGCGGGAAGCCGGCGCGGGCGCCGAACGCCTCCTGCCAGACCGGTGCGCCGATCCGGTCCACCAGCGACACCAGCGCGTCCCAGGTACGACGGTCGTCCGCGCCGGCACCGACCACGACCACCGGGTTGGCGGCGCGGTCGAGCAGCCGGGCCAACTCCTCGGCGGCAGGCCCGGGGGCGGAGCCGGTACGCAGCACGGTCGCCGGCGCGGCCAGTCCGAGTGCCGGGTCGACCGGCGCGGACCAGTCGTCCATCGGCACCACCACGATGGCCGGGCCCTGGTGTTGCACCGCCTCGTGCCACGCCCGGCGGATCGCCGCCGGCACGTCCTGCGGCAGGACCGGCTGGTTCACCCAGACCGGGTAGGGCCCGGCCAGCCCCTCCAACCGCCCGGCGAGGAACGGTTCCAGCGCCAGGTGCCGGCGGTCCTGCTGGCCGACCACCACGACCAGGGGCGCCCGGTTGACCCGGGCGGTGGCGAGCGCGCCGACCGCGTTGCCCAGCCCGGCCGTGGTGTGCAGGTTGACGAACGCGGGCCGCCCGGTGGCGATCGCGTGCCCGGTGGCCATCCCGACCACCGACCCCTCGTGCAGGGCGAGGACGAACTCCAGGTCGTCGGGGAGGCCGGCGAGGAAGGCCACCTCGGTGGAACCCGGGTTGGCGAAGATGCGGTGCATCCCGCAGTGCCGCAGCACGTCGAGGGTGGCCTCGCGGACCGTCGTCATGCGGTCGCCACCGGGGCGGACTGCTTCTTGGCGCGCTGCACCTGCTCGAACACGTGGCCGCGCAGCTCCGCGAACCGGCTGGACGAGCGGGTGGTGAGCTGGTCCCGCTCGTCGGGCAGGTCGATGGTGACGTCGTCCAGCACCACCGTGGGGGAGGAGGAGAGCACCAGCACCCGCTGGCCGAGGTAGACCGCCTCGTCGATGTCGTGGGTGACGAAGAGGGTGGTCACCCCGAGCCGGTGCCACAGCGACCGGACCAGGTCCTCCAGGTCGGCCCGGGTCTGGGCGTCGACCGCCGCGAACGGCTCGTCCATCAGCAGGATGTGCGGCTCGTACGCGATGGCCCGGGCGATGGCGACCCGCTGCTGCATGCCGCCGGAGAGCTGCCACGGGTACGCCGACTGCACGTCGGCCAGGCCGACGGCGTCCAGCGCCCGGTGGATCAACTCCTCCCGGCGCGCCTTCGGCAGCTTCTTCTCCTTCAGCGGCAGCTCGACGTTCTTCCGCACCGTCATCCAGGGGAAGAGGCTGCGGCCGTACTCCTGGAAGACCACGGCCATGCCGGGCGGCGGGCCGTGCACGGCGGCGCCCTCGAGCACGACCTCGCCGGAGGTCGGGGCGAGCAGCCCGGCGATGCACTTGAGCAGGGTGGTCTTGCCGGCGCCGGACGGGCCGACCACGCAGACGAGCTCGCCCTTGCCGACGGCGAAGGTGAGGTCGCGGACGGCCTCGACCGACCGGCCGTGCCCCTCGTACACCTTGCGCACACCGCGGACGTCGAGCAGCACCTCGGTGCCGGTCCGGGACTGGGTCTGGGTCTGGGTCATGACACTCATCGACTCCCTCGCTGCGCCTGGCGCAGCCCGAAATACCACTTGAGGACCCGCTGCTCGAACAGTCGCATCAGCAGGGCGAGCAGGAACCCGAGCACACCCAGCAGCAGGATGCCGGTCCACATCTCGGTGACCGCGAACGTCCGCTGGAACTGGATGATGGTGAAGCCCAGCCCGTTGCTGGCGGCGAACATCTCGCTGATGACCATGAGGATGATGCCGACCGAGAGCCCCTGGCGCATGCCGGTGACGATCTGCGGGCTGGCCGACCGGATCACCAGGTGCCAGAGCCGGGCCCGTCCGCGTACGCCGTAGCAGCGGCAGGTCTCGACGAGCACCTCGTCGACCGCCCGGACCCCCTCGACGGTGTTGAGCAGGATCGGCCAGAGGCAGCCGGAGACGATCACCAGCACCTTCATCGTGTCGCCGATGCCGGCGAAGAGCATCAGCACCGGGACGAGCACCGGGGGCGGGATCGCCCGGAGGAACTCCAGAACCGGTTCGCAGAACGCGCGCAGCCGGCGCAGCGAACCGATCAGCACTCCGAGCCCGACGCCGAGCAGCACCGCGAGCAGGAAGCCGCCGAGCAGGCGCAGCAGGCTGGGCAGCACGTCGGCGGTGAGCCGGTCGGAGAGCCACACGTCGTCGAAGGTGCTGAGGATCTGCGACAGCGGCGGCAGGTAGTAGCTCTCGCTGTCCGCGGTGAGGATCCACCAGAGGGCGAGCAGCACGGCCGGTACCGCGAGCGCCGCGACGGTCGACCGGGTGATCCGGCGCAGGACGCTCATGCCGCCACCTCCCGGCGCAGCGACGGGTGCCAGGAGAGCAGCCACCGTTCGAACCGCCGGGCGAGGACGTTGACCGCCACGCCGAGCAGTCCGGTGACGATCACCAACGCGTACATCCGGGCGATCGCCCCGCCGGACTGCGCGGTGCCGATC